>DVND01000175.1 GCA_018714645.1 Candidatus Avimonoglobus intestinipullorum | reverse complement strand
AAAAAATATGCGAAATAGGGGAAAAACGCGGCGAATTATATTATGAAATCGACGGCGCGGTTGTAAAGGTAAACCGCTTTTCAGACAGGGTTTTGCTGGGGTCGACATCAAAGTTCCCAAAATGGGCGATTGCATATAAATTCCCTGCCGAAAAACAGGAAACGGTGATAGAGGATATCGTTGTACAGGTTGGAAGAACCGGCGTATTAACGCCAACTGCTGTATTGAAGCCAGTCCGTATCGCAGGATCCACTGTTTCACGTGCAACACTCCATAACATGGATTATATTGTCGAAAAAGACATTAAAATCGGTGATTCGGTTTTAATTCAAAAAGCCGGAGACATTATTCCCGAAGTAGTAGAGGTTATCTTGTCAAAAAGAACCGGCAAGGAAAAACCCTTTACAATGCCGGAACACTGCCATGAATGCGGCGCGTTGGTGATGCGGGAGGAAGGGGAGGCTGCATACCGTTGTACGGGTATGAATTGCCCCGCGCAGCGGCTGCGCCATATCATCCATTTTGTATCCCGCCCGGCAATGGATATTGATGGTTTGGGGCCGTCCTTGATTGAACAATTGCTGGAACGGAAATTGATTGAAACTGCTGCGGATTTATATTATCTGTCGCCGGACAAGGTGGCGGAGTTGGACAAAATGGGAAAAAAATCCGCCGAAAATTTGATGCGCGCTTTGGAACAATCGAAAAATAATCCGTTATACCGGCTGATCAATGCGCTGGGAATCCGGCATATTGGAGAAAAAGGCGCAAAAATTTTGGCGCACCGTTTCCGGACATTGGACAAGCTGGCAGCGGCTACGGTTGAGGAGCTGACAGAAATTCATGAAATCGGCGGAATTATGGCGGTGAGCATTGTGGAGTTCTTCCAGGAACCACAAAATATTGCGTTTATTGAAAAGCTCAGGGCCGCCGGTATAAATTTTGAAGATACGGAGGAAGAAGCTGTTGGCGGGGTATTTGATGGAAAAACAGTCGTATTGACCGGCTCACTTGAAAACTACACCCGTGCAGAGGCTTCTGCAATCATTGAACGGCTGGGCGGGAAGACCTCCTCCAGCGTTTCAAAAAAGACAGACTATGTCTTGGCGGGGGCAGAGGCCGGAAGCAAGCTGGACAAGGCGTTAAGCCTTGGCGTTCCGGTGCTGTCCGAAGCAGAATTTGACGTAATGATCCAGGAATGAACGGAGGGATATAAATGATAGAAACGATGGCACAAGGCATGCGGGAGGAATTGGTCGAAATGCGGAGGAAGCTGCATAAAACGCCAGAAACGGCCTTTCAGGAGTACCAGACCTCTGCATATATCAAGCAAAAGCTGACGGAGTTTGGCATTCCATTCCAACCTTGCGCGAAGACGGGAATTGTAGCGCTGATAGAGGGCGAAAAGCAGGGAAAGACCGTGCTGCTTCGTGCGGATATAGACGGTCTGCCGATCCAGGAGGAAAGCGGCGTGGATTTTGCATCAGAACGGGAGGGCTTTATGCATGCCTGCGGGCACGATGTCCATACAGCATGCTTATTGGGCGCAGCCAAAATTCTGTACGCCATGCGCGACGAGTTGCATGGCGCTGTAAAGCTTGTGTTCCAGCCTGCGGAGGAGGGCGTTGGCGGCGCCCTGCCGATGATTGAGGCGGGCGTGATGGAACAGCCCCGCGTGGACGCAGCTTTTGCGCTGCATGTGGAACCCTTGGAGGAAGTGGGCAATATCCAGTTAAAGCAGGGGCCGGTCATGGCTTCGCCCGATGACTTTGAAGTGATAATCACAGGCGTTGGCGGCCATGGCGCTGCGCCGCAAAACTGTGTTGACCCAATCCTGACAGGCGCGATGATTGTAAATGCGTATCAGACCATTGTGAGCCGCTGTTTTGACCCAATGACGCCTTGTGTGGTTTCCGTCTGCTCATTCCACGCCGGCAACTGCACCAATGCAATCCCGGAAACAGCGATACTGACAGGCACGGCCCGCTCGCTGGATCCGCAGACCAGAACCGCGCTTGCGGCGCGGCTGGAGCATATCGCGAAAAGCACGGCGGAAAGCATGGGGGCGAAGTGCGCGTTCAAGTTTAAGCCGCTCTATCCGCCGTTAATCAACCACGACGATATGAATGCGGTTGTTGAGCAATGCGCAAATGAATTGGATTCGGTTAAAAATATTGTCTGGTTAAAAGAAGCATCCATGGCGGGGGATGATTTTTCTTATTTTTGTGAACGGGTTCCGGGGGCGTATTTTAAATTGGGTGTTGGGAATAAAAAAGAAGGAATCCATCATCCCATCCACAGCCCCTCTTTTAAAGTGGATGAAGATGCGTTGCCCATTGGTGCGGCAATGATGGCAAAAATCGCCGTTACGTATTTAAATAGATAACCATAATTATATTATGTAAACTGATGGGGTGCATGGTCGTTGAATTTTATTGAAATTCCAAATCTGCCTGCCAAAAAAGTACATACAGTCTTAGTGGACTGCCGGATTTCTGAACACGCAATCGAAGGGTTGCGTGTTCTTGGGATTATTGCGGTGAAATCAAGGATTATGCATGCTTTATATCCGGCGGTTTCCGGCCATCCGGATATGCAGCTGCACCATTTTGGGGGAACTGTGTTTTGCTGTGCGCCGGAGGCGTATGCGCATTACAGCCGTATATTGCCCGGCGCTGATTTGCGGGTGGGGAAGTCTGCGCTGAACAGGAACTATCCCTTTGACATTGCATATAATGTAGGAAGAGTGGGAAAGTTCGCTTTCCATAAATTGAATCATACGGACACAGTTATTCGTGCATATTACGAGGAGAACGGAGTAAACTTAATAGATGTAAATCAGGGCTACAGCAAATGTTCCATATGTCCGATTGCAAAAAACGCCATGATAACGTCCGATATTGAAATTGCAAAAAAAGCGGATACAATAGGGATTGATGTTTTATTTGTAAGCTGTAAAAATATAATCTTAAAAGGGCTTTCAAACGGGTTTATCGGCGGCGCATGCGGGCTGCTGTCGGATACGATGCTGG
>DVND01000174.1 GCA_018714645.1 Candidatus Avimonoglobus intestinipullorum | reverse complement strand
GTTCATTTTAAAATAAAAAGAAAGCAAAGATATTTCTTTGCTTTCCTGCATTATCCATGCTGCACGCTGTCCAGCACAAACCGTTCCAGCGCGGGCCAGTCTTCGGTCATCCCCTCTTTGATTGCCAGGTCGATTTCACAAATCCGCAGCAGGCGTTCGACCAGATAGGCTTCCCCAAAACGTTTTGCCCCTGCCGCGTATTTCTGCACCAAAAACCCGGCAATCCCCGCCTGCTCAGCCACCTCCGCAAAGCCTGCGCCCTCCGCCAGCATCAGCTTGCACCGGAGCATTTTATCAAACGTGGAGAACAGGAGGTATAAGAGTTTAAATACCGGCTCCTTCGCCGTCTTCAAATCATTTAAGACCTGCAGCGCTTTCCCGGCGTCCTTCGCCATCATCTGCTCCGTCAGTTCAAACACCTTGACGCCCACAGATTTGGACACCACCTTTTCAATGTCCGATCTTAAGATCTCTTCACCGCAGTAGTTGAGCAGCTTGTCCAGTTCCTGCGACAGCGTGGACAGCCCTTCGTCGCAGATGCTGACAAAATACTGCGCATTTTCCTTGGTAATGCGTTTTTTCGCCCGCATTGCAGCGCGCTCGACCCAATTTACCAGCTCATACTCCTTCATATAGCTGAACTCCACCGCCAGCCCTGCTTTTGCCGCTGCTTTATAGGTGGCGCTCCGCTTGTCAACCTCCGTTTCGTCGAACACCAGCGTCACCTCCTGGGGGAGGGTTTTCAGCCGATGCATCCAATATTGCTTCACTTCTTCGCCGGGCGCTTTAAACGCGCCGCTGTCCTTGATACAGACCAGTTTCCTGTCGCTCATGACAGGGAAGCTTTCTACCGCATCGTCCACCTGGTCAAACGCCAGGCTCTTCCCATCCAGGAAAACATGGTTAAATTCTGCAAAGCTTCCGTCGGGAATGGCCTCTTTCAGCTTTCCCAGATAAAAATCCTTTAAATAACGTTCTTCCCCATAAAACAAAAATATTCCGCCGGTCTGCCCTTCTTTGATCCGCCGTTTCAGCTCCGGCAGCACGTTTTCCTTCGCCATAATGCACCCCTTTTCCTAATCCCTGAACGCGTCAATGCGCATATTTGCCTTTTTATCCGCCAGTACGGTAATATCCCCCAGCTCCGAGGTCATCAGCACCTGCGCGCCGCTGTCCATATACCGCTGGATGACTTCTTCGTTCGGCAGGTTGTAGACATTGTTTTCGCCAACAGATACCACCGCCGCCTCCGGGTCCGTTTTTTCCACAAATTCCTCCGAACTGGAGGTCCGCGAGCCGTGATGCGGCACTTTTACCAGGTCGTAATCCTCCAGCTGCCCATACAGCTTGTCCTCGATATGATCCGAAATGTCGCCGGTGAACAGCGCCTTAAATTCCCCATAGGTCACGTCCAGGACAATGGAAGTGTCATTTTCATCCGTATAGCCCTGCCGCGTTTCCTGATCGGGCGAAAGCACCTTCAATGCCAGCCCCGAACGGAACCGAATTGTATCCCCCTGTTCCAGATAATGGATCTCCGTTCCATTTTCCGCCGCAAGCTGCTCTATTTCCACCCGGTACGCATTGTCCGGATCCACTGCCGGCAGCAGCACATTGCGCACGTTTAAATTTTTCATCGCCGCAATGATCCCCATGCAGTGGTCCTTATGGTAATGAGATACCACCGCAAAATCAATATTGTAGTACCCTTCCCGGTTCAAATAGGGCAGATAGAGGCGCTCGCCCGGGTCATAGGCGGAAAATTCCGTCCCGCCTCCGCCGTCAATCAGGATGGTCTCCCGGAACGGGATATGTAAAATCGCCCCGTCCCCCTGCCCCACATTGACAAATGTGATGTTCAGCTTTCCAAGCAGCATGGCTCCGGAAATAAGCAGCGCAATGGAAAATCCGGCGGCTGTGCAGGCGGTCAGCTTGAACTTCAGCGTTTTCCGTTCGCCCCACTCCGCCCATTTCAGCAACGGCAGGAAGGAATAGGCCGTCACCAGGAACAGTTCGCTGGGGCGCGGTACCATTACATAGTAAAACGGCAGCCTGGAAACCCAGACCGGGATTTTTTGCAGCAGATACGCCGGCCCCATCAATAAATATTCTGTGCCGAGCGCGTTTCCAAACAGCATACAGGCAAGAAAGAACAGCAAAGAAAACGCCAGCACCCCCGCAACCAGGGGCAGATACACGATTAGCAGCAAACCGGAATAAACGGTAATTCCATCGAAAAAATAGGCCGCCAGCGGGCTCAATCCCACCGTGGTCAGCACCCAGAGGGACAACAGCTTCCGCACCTTATGGTTTTGCACAAACAGGAATAAACGGTCTGTATAGCTGCGGAAATGATAAATCAGGAGGCTGGCTGCAACCGACATGGTAAAGCTGACGTCAAACACATACAGCGGGTTCAGCAGCGTAATAATCAGCACAACCATCGCCAGCAGATCCGGATAATGCGTATATCCATAGCGCTTGGAAAACAGGATCCCGGCCACCGTCAAAAGCGCCGCTTTTGCAAAAATGGGCGAACTGCTGTTCACAGCGGCATACAGCAGCAAAACGCCGACAACGATATAATCCCGCCTTTCCTTCCGGATGCCGCCGAACAATCCGGCGATTATCCCCAGCAGGATGAGGAGATGGAT
>DVND01000173.1 GCA_018714645.1 Candidatus Avimonoglobus intestinipullorum | reverse complement strand
GATAAGAGCGGCGTGTGGGTGAGCCGGAGCGAACTAAAGGAATACCAATATAATATCAATGATGAAAACAGGCTGTTCAACACCATGGTGAAGGGCGACGGGGCGGCCGTGGAACAAATGATCCGGGAGATTGTCAATAAAAGCGTTGAAACGGGAATTGGCTACCAACAACTGCGCGATTTGTATTTACAGATCTATAATACGGCCCAAAAGGTCATCAAAACAAAAAATATCACGGAAAAGGTCTTGATGGGGGAGGAATACCTGAATGTCCGCGAATCGGTGGAGCTGATGGACAACGATCATTTATTTGAATACATACGCCTGCTGGTACGGGAAGCCACCGTGTATAACAATGCGCCGGACAGCAAGCTGAACCTGGAGGAGATCGCAAATTTCATCAACGAAAACTATGCGCAGGAAATCTACCTGGAAATGCTTGCGGAGAAATATGGAACAAGTGTGAAATATCTATCACGGATTTTGAAGAATTATTTTGGCGTGAGCTATGTGGAATATTTGGGGCGCGTCCGGATTGAGCATGCGAAGGAGTATTTGGAAGATACGAATCTGTCCGTGAACGACATTATGCTCAAATGCGGATTTAACAGCAGGAACACGTTTATCCGGGCATTTAAAAAATATGCGGGTATTGTCCCCAGTGAATACAGGAACATTTACGGGAAAAAAGAGCGCAAAAACAAAGAAGACAAGGAGTGATAAAACTTTTTTGAAGCTGCAAGTAGAAAAGCGGAACAAAAAAACAGTATTCGGTGTTTACGCGTCATGAAGCGGTATGCTACCATGTAAATAGAAAGCAATAAATGGAAAAGGGGGACGCTGAGAATGAAAAAGCATTGCTTGCTGATGGTTTTGCTTGCGGCAGTTTTAAGTATGTCAATTCCGACGGGCTTCGCGGAGGGGCAGGAAGCGGAATACAATGTCCCATATACGTGGGATACTGTGTCCTATGGCGGCGGCGGATACGTGACAGGGATCGTTTTCCACCCCAAGGAGGAAAATTTGATTTATATCCGGACGGACGTAGGCGGTACATACCGGTGGGATCAGGAGAACAACCGGTGGTGGGCGCTCAATGAGGCGTTCAGCGCATGGGAGCGCAATCTATATGGATGCGACGGCATTGCGATCGACCCCAACAACCCGGATGTGGTGTACATGTGTGCGGGAAAATATTTGCCGGAAACGGCAATTGCGTGGGGAACCTATAATGAAGAGAATGCGGCGTTTCCCTATCCGTGTGACGTGCTGAAATCGACAGACCGGGGCGAGACCTGGGAATCCACCGGCTTTAATAAGCCTTTTAACGGGAATGGAAACCACAGGGATACCGGCGAACCGATTATGGTGGATCCGCAAAATTCCAACTATATATATGTCGCATCGCGGGACAACCGGATTTACCGTTCCAGCGACGGGGCAGCAACGTGGGAAGAGCTCAATAGTTTTCCATACATTAATGCCAATGACTTGGAAGAGGCGCAATATGGCGAGGAGTATCCTACCGGGACAGTCCGTACAGTTTTAATTGACGAAAATTCGGAAAAAGACGGTGTCTGCCAGACGATTTATGTGGGTGCAATTGATGTTGGCGTGTATGTAACCCATGATGCGGGCGAAACATGGGAGTTGATGAAGGATTCCCCGGAAAAGCCCAAACGGATGGCCTTGGCCGATGATGGCAGGATTTTGTATGTGAGTGCAGATGGGGGCGTCTACAAATATACGGCGGGCGGCTCCTGGGAGAATATTACGCCGGGGCAGCCGACGCAGTATACGGGGATGGCTGTTGACCCCACGGACGACAACACCATCTACTGCGTCAGGGTGACCGATCCGGACAGCGGTTCCGTGTACAGGGGCCATGTGTTCCAATCAAAGGACGGCGGGAAGACGTGGACGGATAAATATGAAACCAGCGATATCCATTTTACAACGGACTGGTACCCAGACCAGAATTTTGCGGCGGCCACTGCGTGCCTTGCCGTGAACCCATTTAAACCGGAGCAGGTCTGGCTGACAGACTGGTATGGCGTTTGGAAAACAAACGATATTAACCAGGAACCGCGGCAGTTCTGGATTAATGATATCCGGGGCATTGAGGAAATGGTGGCGTTTACGGCGATCTGTCCATCCAAAGGCGCGCGGCTGCTGACGGGCAATGCGGATAATGACGGAGCCCGGTGGGCGGACAGCATTTTAGAGTATCCGGACAGCATTTCAAACGGCATTTGGGCGCAGGATACCAACGGCCTTGACTGGTGCGAGCAGGATCCGAACCTGATTGTCCGGGCGTCGGGCAACCGCGAATGGGGCGGCGGGAAATGGGGATATTCCGTTGACAACGGCGTCAGCTGGAGGGAATTTCCATCGTTCCCGCAGGACAGCAACGGCCTGACGAAGCTTTCCGGCATCATTGCGGTCAGCTCAGAGCGGGATGCGAACGGAACTGCCAGCATTGTCGCGGTGCCGATGAACAGTGCAGGTTATTATTCTAAAGACATGGGGACCACCTGGCAGGAATCGGTTGGGCTTCCTTCCAATATGATCACCTCTGTTTGGAGCTGGAAATATAACCTGTGCTCCGATAGAAACAACAAGGACATTTTCTACTGCTATGAGGGCGGGAATTTCTATGTTTCCACTGACGGCGGAGCCAGCTTTATCAATACCGTTTCGGATTTGCCCTCCGACGGGACGCCCAATATTGAATCGGCGCCGGGGATGAACGGCGTGGTATGGGTCAGCCTGAATGGGAGCGGCCTGTACGGAACCAATGATTTCGGGCAGACATTTTCCAAAATAGAGGGCGTGGAGTATGCGCGGCTGTTCTCTTTTGGGAAGAATGCGCCCGGGAAAAACAATCCAACGGCCTATGTATATGGAACTGTCAATGGCGTTGAAGGGATTTTCCGGTCGGTGGATATGGGGAAGACCTGGGTCAGAATCAATACCGATGAGCACAAGGTCGGGAATGAACCGAACTGTATGCGGGCAGACCGGCAGACTTTTGGTATGGTATATATCGGCACCAACGGAAGAGGGTATTACTACGGGAAGCCGGAAAATGAAAACGAATTGCTCGACGTCGAGAAAAACGCCCAGGCGGTGGCCTCCGGCGGCACAGTGGATTTGGCCGATCTGGAAAAGGATAAAATCAAGGTATATGTAAACGAAGAACGGATTCATTTTGAAGTGGAGCCGAACATCATTGACGAAACAACCTATGTCCCGCTCCGCAGGCTGCTGGAAGCGCTGGGGTTCACGGTGGAATGGAACGGCGCCAATGGTTACGCGGTTGCCGCAAAGGATGAGGATACCTTATATATCATGCCCGGCAGCAGCGCCATCATCAAGAACAACGAGCCGGTGGATATCGGTAAAGCGGCGTATTTGGAGGCGGACTACACGAT
Organism: Candidatus Avimonoglobus intestinipullorum; assembly: GCA_018714645.1. GTDB lineage: Bacteria > Bacillota > Clostridia > UBA1381 > UBA1381 > Avimonoglobus > Avimonoglobus intestinipullorum. The sequence goes on along the minus strand of DVND01000173.1, from coordinate 11,643 downwards.
GATCCCGCTCAGGGCTATTTCTGAATTATATCAGGCGCAGGTCGTTTGGGATGGTTCCACAAAAAGCATTTATATTACAACAACTGACGGCGGTCAGGCAGCAGAGGTGGAGGAACAATGAAAATAAAAACAGAACGGAAAGTAAATCAAAGTGCGTCCAAATTCTGGCACACGCTCAAAAAATATTACGGCTTTTACATTATGCTGCTGTTGCCGGTCGTATACTTGATTGTTTTTAAATATATCCCGATGCTTGGGAATGTGCTGGCGTTTCGCAGGTATACGGCGTCGGCACCGCTGTTTGGCGTTGAATGGGTAGGATTTTATTACTTTGAGCAATTCATAACCAGCTCGGATTTTTGGCGTATTTTTTTCAATACGCTGATATTGAGTGTGGAGACGCTGCTGTTTTCATTCCCGTTGCCTATCATTTTTGCATTGCTGTTAAACGAATTAAAGAACATTAAATTTAAGAAGTTTGTACAGACGGCGTCCTATCTGCCGCATTTTATATCGACAGTCGTGGTTGTGGGCATGATTATGAGCATCCTGTCTGTGGATTCAGGCATGGTGAACACAATACGTAAAGCGATGGGGCTGGAGGCAATCAGTTTTATGAATTCACCGGATTATTTCCGGCCGATATATATTATCAGCGAGATTTGGCAGCATTTGGGCTGGAATGCGATTTTATATATCGCGGCTTTATCCAGTATTGACGTGGAATTGTATGACGCGGCAATGGTGGACGGTGCAAACCGCTGGCAGCAGACCTGGGCCGTGACAATACCGGGCATTATGCCTACAATTATTATCACGCTGATCCTTGCAGTGGGGAACGCCATCAATGTCGGTTTTGAAAAGGTACTGCTCCTGAGCAACGACCTGAACCGGGAAACGGCTGACGTCATCAGTACGTATGTTTACCGGATTGGATTGGCCAGCACGGTGCCCAATTATAGCCTGTCGACCGCAATCGGGCTGTTCCAGGCAGTCATCGGCTTGGTATTGGTGGGGTCGGCAAATTACATCTCAAATAAAATATCAGATACGTCGTTATGGTAAAGGGGGACGGAGAAAATGAAAAAAAGCAAGGGTTATCGTGTGTTTCAATTTTTTAACGTACTCATTATGCTCTTATTGGTTATAGCGACAGTTTATCCGTTCCTCTATGTGTTATCCCAGTCTTTTAGTGCGGAGCAGTATATCCTGTCCGGACAGGTCCGGTTTCTGCCCAAGGGATTTAACACGAATGCCTACCGGCTGGTTTTTGAACAATCCACCTTTTTCCGTGGATACTTCAACACCATATATTATACGGTTGTGTTCGTGCTCTTGGCGTTGTTTATGACGACCTTGACCGCATACCCGCTTTCCAAAAAAAACCTGCCCGGCCGAGGGTTTTTTGTAAAACTGGTGATGTTTACGATGTTTTTCGGCGGCGGGATGATTCCAAACTTTTTGTTGATTAAAACGCTGGGGCTATACAATACGGTTTGGGCGGTGACGCTTCCGGGCGCCATCGGCGCATGGAACGTCATGGTGATGATGACGTTCTTTGCCGGCCTGCCAGAAGCGCTGGAGGATGCGGCGGCGGTTGACGGGCTGGGGCAGATTGGGATCCTCATCCGCATTGTGCTGCCGCTGTCAAAGCCGATTATTGCCACATTGGTATTGTTTTTCGCGGTTTTCCAATGGAATGAATGGTTTTCACCATTGATTTATTTCAACCAGAATGACAAATATCCCATCACATTGTTTTTGCGCAACATTTTGATGAGTGCGCAGCAGCTGTCAACGTCGTCTTCTTCAACGGCGATGCTTTTGGAAAACCAGCAGATGCGCCCGGCAGAATCTTTAAAAGCGGCTTCAATTATTATGGTTACATTGCCCATTCTGCTTGTGTATCCGTTTGTACAAAAGCATTTTGTCCAAGGCGTAATGATTGGTTCTGTGAAAGGTTAAATAGTTGGTAATAAAAATTCATTATAAAGACTAACTATAAAAAGTCAAGGGGGAAAACGGAAAAAGTTTAGAAATTTTTTGCAGTAAAAATTGGTATGGCAAAATAGACATCTATCAGATGCCTTAAACATTAAAGATATTGAACATAGCTAAGCGGCAGGATTGTATGGCAGATGAGATTTTTCTAAAGCAAAAATTAATCGCACTAACTTCTTTGCGGCGTGAGATATGGCAACGTTGTAATGCTTGCCCTCAGAACGCTTTTTAACAAGATAATTAGAGAAAGTCTTGTCCCAATTACAAACATGCTTGGCAGCGTTGTAAAGAGCAAATCTCAAATATCTTGAACCTCGCTTTTCCATATGAGCATAACAGTTATTAAGCCGTCCCGATTGATATGTAGAGGGCGACATTCCCGCAAAGGCAAGAATTTTATCGGGAGTTTCAAAATTTGAGAAGTCACCAATTTCGGCAAGAATACTTGCGGCGGTTGTATAACTAATTCCAGGAATGGTGAGAACGGTTGTTCCTAAGCTCTCAACGATATGCTTGATTTCAGTTTCCATCTCGTCAATCTCGGCTGTAAGCTCACCGATAAGTTTGATTGTATGTTTAAGCTCAAGAGATTTTGCGAGCATAACAGAACCGATAGAGTTTCTTGCAGCATCACGAAAACGAATGGCTGTATCACGGTTGTACCTGCCTTTTGAGGCTTCATATAAAATATTTGTAATCCTTGTCAGATGAGCCTTTGCAATATGATGAGCTGACGGAAACTCTGAAAGCAAAGCATAGACAGATTTCATATGAAGTGTTGGAACGAGTTTTTCAAGCTCGGGAAAGAGAATATTAACAAGTCTTGATATAGAAGTTTTCAGTTTTGCTCGTTCTGAAACTTTATTAAATCTGTATCTGGTTAATGACTTTAGCTCTTGATTATGATATAATGTTCTTGTGTAGGGCTTGAGGTCTACGCAAGACATTAGCATAGAAGCAATCATGCGAGCATCTACCTTGTCTGTTTTAGTTTTTCTAAGTGTCAGACTTTTCCGGTAGAGATTGGTGTGCAGAGGATTTATGACATAGGTGGTGAGACCTTTGTCAAGTAAAAATCCGAGCAGATTGTAGCTGTAGTGTCCTGTGGCTTCAAGACCTACTTTTGTTTTACTCAAATCTGGGGAAACAGATTGGATTTTAAGGAGTAGGTCATTAAACCTGTTGAGAGTGTTAGGAATGGTGAAAACATCATACAACACCTCGCCATCAGAGTTTACAATAAAACAATCATGCTTGTCCTTTGCTGCATCAATACCAATAAAAATCATAAGGATACCTCCTAAAAATAAATAATACGACGCTGTTTAGACCCACAGGGACTCAATGCGCTTGTAACCTCGTTCTAAATAAACCGTCGGGCGGTATCTAACTGATTAACAAACTGCAAAGAGGCTGTGGCTGGAGCCTTTACAAAACCGTCAAGCGGTAGGAGAATGAAACCAATCCACAGCATCTAAACAATTATATCATAGTTCTTGGAGAGGAACTCTAAAAACTACTACATTTATTATACGAGGAGAGGGAATTATGAAAAAAAAGATTATGATTTGTGCGCTTGCGCTTGCGCTGCTTTCCGGGCTTGCGGCCTGCAAAACGACGCAGACCGGGAACCAGGAGGATGGGCTGACGCAGATTTCCCTGCTGTTTTCTGAAAACGGCACTGCACCCTATAAAAGTGATTGGATGGTGCTGAAGGAATTTGAAGAGCGTAAGAACGTAAAGCTCAATTTACAGGTGGTCCCGTCTTCGGACTATGCGACCAAGCGGTCTGTGGTATTTGCTTCAGGGGATATCCCCGATCTGCTCAGCAACACGTGGCCCAACGAGGTCAGCCAGTATGCAAGCGAAGGCATCCTGCTGCCCGTCAGTGATTATGTGGACCAACTTCCGAATTTAAAAAATATTATGGAAACGTGGGATTTGGAAGATACGATCAAAGATATCAGTGAGCGTGACGGAAAATTTTATGTATTCCCGGGCTTTAGAAAAACCAATGTAAATACACAGTCTTTCCATATCCGTCAAGATGCTTTTGAGGAAGCGGGTATTCCCATTCCAACAACCTATGATGAACTGGCGGATGCATTGTTGCAGCTGAAGGAAAAGTATCCGGATTCGCTGGGGCTGGGGGACATGTATAATGGAGATTTTCTGCTCTCGTTTGTGGCTTCCAGCTTTAACACAAAAGGCGGGTGGTCGCTGCCGAACGGGTATTCCTATCATCCGGAAACAGACGAATGGTACTTTGCGCCTACGTCTGAAGAGTACAAAACGATGCTGCAATATTTGAACAAGCTGTATGTAAATGGCTGTCTTGACCCGGAGGGCTTTACACAAGATGCGAACCAGTTCGACCAAAAGGTATTGACAGGAAAATATTTGGTGTTCCCGGGCGGCGATATGGGAGAAGCAATCACCCGTACAGAAAAAATTATTGCAGCCGGAACGCCTGACGCGAAAGTGACGGCAATTTTGCCATTGGCAGGGCCGACCGGGCTTGCAAAAACGAAGCCGGGCAGTAAATCGGGAGAAGGCGTCGGCATGCCGGCCTCCTGCGCGGAACGCGAGGATTTTGACAAGGTCCTTGATTTCTGTGATTGGCTGTACTATTCGGAAGAAGCGGCAATTTTGACAAATTGCGGCGTTGAAGGGGAACAATTTGACATGGTTGATGGGCAGCTGGTCTATAAGGATAATATTCAAACAGCGCTCAACCCGACCGGGGAATTGGTGAAAGACCGGGATTTTGGCATTGGGCAGATGGGGATGCGTTCCTTGGCGACGGATATCCTGCCTGATGAAATCCGATATGCAGGAACGGCGCCGGAGGTGCTCGAATTCAAACAGCAGCTCATTGATATGGACGCCGGCGTACAGGATGACCCGATCCTGAAGATGACGCCGCAGCAGCTGGAACGTTCAAAGATGTTGATTACCACATTAAACGACTATACAGGCACCATGATCCTCAAATTTATCTATGGACAGGAATCCTTTGACAACTGGGATGCGTATGTACAGGAATGTGAAAATAAAGGCGCGAAAGAATTAATTGAAATTGTAGAGGAAGCCTGGAGAGCATAACAAAGAGAAAAGAACGGGGATGGATTATGAAAGCAAATAAACTTTTTGCAGGATTAATAGCGGTAGCGTTGGGAGTAAACAGTATATCCGGTGTGGCGTTTGCATCCGGGCGGGGCAGCCCGGATGCGGCGCTGATGGATGAAGAAAAAGTGTTCGATATACAGCTGGAGCAAGAAGAACCTGTTGTGCTGGGGGCGGCGCCCCCGGCGCTGGACAGTGCATTCTTTGATTCTGCTGAAAATATTTACAGCATATATGGAGATGCATGGAACCGTGCGACGGCTGATTCGCCTCAAATTGTACGTCCATATACTGCTGTAACCTATGGTGGATCCGCTTATGCGCTGCGGCTGCGGCCTGCCGCTGCGGGAAGTACTTTCAGTATTTATCTGCAGGACAGTGATTATTTTAAAGATGTTAATGACACTGTGCGGAATGCGGTTGGCGATGACAATGCATATTTCGGGTTTTGGTTTTATAGAGCAGATGGCACGGCCGGCGATGTTTCCATGGTGATCGATGGCGCGGCCTATGCTGTTGGCGACGCAAGTACCGGCAGCTGGCAGTTTGTGTATGCGAAAATTACCGCAGAGACCCAGAATGTGGTTTTCCAAATCAGCGGGGATGAATGCTACATAGACGAACTCGGCATTTATATGGAAGTGCCGGATGACCCGACGCCTGTTTTAACGCCGGTCTATTACGGTGTGGACGGCGCGCCTGCAGAAAGCGGGACGCAATATGTCTCCGGTTATTTTGACATTGGCTTTAACTATGCGATTGACATGGATGCTCCGGCGGAAGCTGTTTTGGAAAACAGCTCCACCGGGGCGCCGGTGCCGGTGGATACAAGTTGGTATGATGCAAAAACCTTGCGGATAAAGCCGCAAAGGTCATTGGATTTTGCAACCGAATACAAAGTGACGGTAACCGGCATCCAGAATATCTATGGAGGGACTTTAGAGGAAGCCAGCTTTACCTTCGAAACGCAATCTGCGCCGGTCCGGTTGATCTGTACGGAGACGGTGGGCCAGGGGATGGTAAACAGCGCCCAAATTAACGGGACGGTTGAAAACCATTCGGAGCAGGATATCGCATTGACGCTGTATGCCCTTGCCCAGGCCAACGGGCAGACCATTGCGGTCGGCGCATTGGATGCGTCTGTCCCGGCGGATGACGCGGTTGATGTGCAGGGGTTGACATTGGAATTTGACGATGTGGATGCGGCGGATATCCGTTTTTCGTATTTTTTGCTGGATGAAAATATGATGCCCGTGAACAATTTGGAGGAGAAGCCGGCGGCTGACATGGCGGTGGAGGCTGTGGAGCTGCTGGGAAACATCGTAACTGTGACTGGGGCGTTTTCCCCGGCGGAAGGGGACAGGAGCGTCACAGTGGCTGTTGCAGATGCTACAGAATTTGATCGGGATGCGGTCGTATTGCTGGCGGAAACAAAAACGGAACCGGACGGGTCTTTTGCAGTATCAGGAAATCTGTATGATAGGCTTGTATCGGGGGATTATACGGTTTTTGTATGGGGAGAAAGCGCAGGAGCGGCGCAGAGCTATCCGATATATTATTCCAGCCGTGGTGACCGGGAAGCGGTTCTGGAGATTTTCCTGAATGGAACTGCCGCGGATATTGCCGCCTGCATGAACGATGCAGCGTATGCTGAAACCTTGAACGCGCTTGGGTTCTTGACATCCGGCTTTACCGGCCTGACAGCGGAAAGGCAGGAAGCTGCAGCTGCGCAAATTGCCGCTGCGCCGAATAAAAACGAAGATACGCTTGCTGCAATTGTAAACGCTGCAATAGCGCTGCAGGTTTTGAACGGTACACAGCAGGATCGCGGCGCGGTCTGCCTGGAATATGCCGCGTATTTTGGCCTTTCGGAAGCGGCGCTTGCCTTGCTGGAGGATGTGAAGGCAAATGCGCAGGGGTTGTCGGAATTGTTAGCGGCACAGCAGTTTGGCAGTGTGGCGGATTTGGAGGGTCGGCTCTCCGGCCTGGATATGGTGCTGCTGGCGCTGAGCTCTGTGGAGTATCAGGAACGCATCCATGCATTGATGGCGGAATATAAAGACCTTCTGAATTTTGACGCCGATGCGCTGCTTTCGGAAAACGGGATTGCCCAAACGGATATCCCATCCATTTTTACAGAATTAATTGGAAAAACATACAACTCTGCGGCAGATGTGGAATACGCGTTCAACAAGGCGATGCATAATTTCATAGAAGGCCCGCCATATGATGCGGAATTTTTGACGGCTATTTATTCGGATTCCGTCCAAGGTGGATATCTTTCGGCATGGAATGGCACTTTTGCATGGGCAGATTCTACGGAGCAGGTCAAGGCGGGGAACAATGCGTTGTATATTAACCCGGTGTCGGCCTATTCGGCGGGCGTAATCTGGAAGGATACCAGCCTTGCCAATGACGCCGCCACAAAGACGAGCATGGCATACGGCACGGCTTATATTGGCATGTGGGTATATATCCCATCCGGTTCCGGATGGATAGAAGTGAAGCTGGGAGACCCGTCTTACGTGGAACATACGCAGATTGCAATTGATTACAGTAAAACGGACTGCTGGCAGTACATCTTTACGAAGGTGGAGCAGGATGTACAGTACATCATTATTAAAACGGAAAGTGCAAAGGGGATTTGGTTTGACGATATCAACGTGTATTCCGTTGCTCCGGAAGACCCGACAGCCCAGGTTTCCGCATTAAAGTTTTATGACCGGTACAATGAGGAGACGGATGATCAGAACCAATTTGCGGGAACCTATTTTGATGTTGTATACAATTTCCCCACAGAGCTGAGCAAAGTGAAGGGGATCACCATCAAAAACAATGCAACGGGTGCCGTTGTGCAAAGCACGTTTACAATTGAAAATGTAAATACCGTCCGGATTCTTCCGGATACGGAGTTGGAGTATGATGCGGAGTATACCGTTACCATCGGCAGCTATGAAAATGTTTATGGCGGGGCCATGGAAAACTATACGTTTACGTTTAAAACAGGCCCTGTACCGCAGCGGTTTGAGAATGCCATGATTCAAAAGGATTCCGGGAATATTACGACCGCAACTCTGACGGGAGTGCTGTATAATGACGACAAAAATGATCCAAACCTTACAGTATACCTGCAGGCGCAAGTTGCCGGGGAGACCGTGGGCATTGCTTATGAGACCTTGAATTTTGAGAGCACAACCGAACATGACGTCAATTTGCAGGTCACATTCCCGGAAACAGACAGCAATGCGGTGTCGTTTTCCTATTGTGTGCTGAAGGATAGTATGCTGCCAATCAGCGTGATTGTGCCAAAAGGAGACAGCGCCATTACATTGGAGACGGCCGGGATTGTACGTAAGGAACTGCAGATCAGCGGGAGCTTTTCTGATACAGAATCAAGAGCGGTCACAGCAGCCGTTACAACGGGGGCCCTTGCGAAATATGATCCGGCGGCGGCAGTGGCCCTGCTGGAGACCCAAACAGATGAAGCGGGGCATTTTGCGTTCAGCAGCAGCTTATACGACTATCTCGAAACAGGCGATTACACCATATTTGTCTGGGGCGAGGGCGCGGATGAAGCATTGATTGTGCCTGCATATTATGCAAGTAAAAACGACCGGGATGCAATCATGGGCGTTTTTTCAGCGGGGAACGCACAGGAGATTGAAGAACTGTTGGACAATGCCCAAAACAGCGCCGTATTGCAGGCCATGGGGATGCTGACGGCGGAATACAGCGGGCTTGGCGCGTTGAAGCCGGATGTTGCGGCCTATATTGCTGCGTTGCCGGCAGCGTCTAAAAATACAGAGGTGGCTGCAATTGCAGAAGTCAATGCCGCGATTGTGATTGCAATGCTCAAAGAAGCCGATGCGCCGGTGGAGGTTTTGGTGGAATATGCGGAATACATCGGAGTGGGAGCGGATGCACTGCAATTGATCCAGAGTATTTTGGAGGATCAGCGGCCGGAAGCAGTCAATAATCTGATAAAAGCATCCAGCTTTACAACTGCGGAGGAATTAAACGAAATTTTAGACGATCAGCTTTTGCTGACAGCGATTAATTCCATCAATTCCAACAACCATCTCAAAATGAAGGAATTGCTGGCGGCGTATCAAGCGGAAGTGGGCTTTGACGCGGCGGCGCTGATAAAATCCAACAATATCAGCGAATACAATGAAATGCTGGTGTACCAAGGGATGATTGGCCGGGATTTTGCATCATTGGCAGAATGCAAGACACGGTTTGAAAGTTTGATTGCGCAGTATCGGCCGAAGGAGCCTGTAGTCCCATCCGGCGGCGGTGGCGGAAACAGGGATGCGGGAACAAACGGCGTTCCTGTAACAATTCCGTCGATCACAGATACACCTGCGGCGGAACAGAACGGGGAAGCGGTATTTTCAGATATTGACAGCCATTGGGCAGAGCAAAGCATCACTTATTTATATGAAAAAGGTGTTGTAAAAGGGAAAGATGGCACCCAGTTTTGCCCAAACGATAATATCACACGGGAAGAATTTGTGAAGATGCTGATACCGGCGCTGGGGCTGGCGGATGAAACGGCAGAAGCGGCATTTACCGACGTAGCCGCAGACCGCTGGAGCTATGCATCCATCGCCGCCGCATATAAACATGGCATTGTGAGCGGCTATCCGGACGGCTCGTTTGGTGCGGCAAATCCCATTACAAGGGAAGAAATGGCTGTGATGGTTTACCGGGCATTGCATGTAAACGGCAGGGAGCTTGAAGTGGCGGGTGAGACAGCTTTATTTGCGGATGATGCGTCGATTTCACCGTATGCAAAAGAGGCCGTGAACCAGCTGCATCAGGCCGGGATCATCAGCGGCGCCGGGGAAAATTTGTTCCTGCCCCAAAGCAATGCCACAAGGGCGGAAGCCGCACAGATGATTTATAGTTTGATAAGATAAGAGGTGGCGTCCATGAAGAAAAGATTTAATTTTCTATTATGCTTTATCCTGTGTTTCGGAATGACGGGGGTTGGACAGCTTGGCGCAGCGGCGGATTTTGACTATGATATGGCGTATTTTGAATTTACGGATGGCGGCGTCAGCGGCGACCGTCATCCGGAATACGCCGGAGACGGGGATATGGAGACGGCATGGTCAACCGTTGATGCGCAGAAAGCCGGCATGCGGCTTATAATTGATATGATGCAGATTCAGGATGTGGGCAAAATCATTTTGCACCAGCCAGAGGAACAGTACCCCGCGAAATTCAACGTGTATTTGACAAGATACAAGGAGGACTGGGGTGCGCCTGTTTTAACGGACGTCTCCGGCAGTGCACTGGAGACGACCACAATCGGTTTTGATACGGAAGTCAGCGCGCGGTTTATCATGATAGAGCTGGCGGAGGGGACGGAGGAAAATGCAAACCCGTGGGCAATCAATGAAGTGGAAGTATTGTCGATTGCAGACTCATCTCGAGAACTGCAGGATACCAATGTGACAACCGACAAGGATCCAAAGGAGTCGGCAGAGGAGTTTTTGGCAAAAGTCAGGATGCTGAACGCGCTTGACATTGGGCTCACGGGAGAAGAAAACCCAATTTCAAAAACCACCTTTTTGGAATGGCTCTTGAAATTTTCAAACCAATACCAGAATATTTTGAGCGCATATGACGGACAGTCCTTTGCGGATGTGCCTGCTTCTTCCGCCAATCATAACATGGTGGAATACGCTGTGCGCGCCGGGATCCTCAAGGCGGGAGGCGCGTTTGAAGGCGCAAGGAATATCACGGGGAACGAGGCCGCCGAAATGGCGGTGCGGGCTTTGGGATATGGCGTTTATGCAGATAACGGGTATGCGGCCGCCTCTGTCCAGGCAGAGGTATCCAAAGGTGTGGATGCAGCGGCGGAACTGACAGAACAGGGCGCAGTACGGTTGTTTTTTAATATGATTGAAATCCCGCTCCTTGAATTGTCCTTATATGGGGACAGTTATTCCGTGGACGATACGCAGGCGAACTATGCCGGATATGTCTGGCAGAAGATTTACAAGGTGCGGGGGATTGTCAATACAAACAGCAGGACAAATCTGACTGGGAATCCGCCGCTGTTATACGGGCTGGTCAAGGTGGATGATACGCTTTACAGCATCGGGGATACCAATGCGGAGGAATTCCTGGGCTATAATGTAGAGATGTACGTCCGCGATACCGGCGGGGACGAGGATGAGATCCTGGCGGTATATGGATATAGAAACACGTATGTTCAAATCCCGGCGCCCAATATGATCCGGGCGGAGAGCGATACAGTGACCTATCTGAGCAATACATCGGATGCAAAGGAACAGAAGGCGCGTATGGCTGAGAATTTTAATATGGTTTACAACGGCGTGGTGATGATCCCAACGGATATTACAAAGCTGAACATCCAAACAGGCTCCGCCACGCTGGTGGATAACAATAATGACGGCAAATACGATGTGGCGCTGGCGGATGAATATATCAACTATTATGTGAGTTACATCAATCAGGCGGATCAAATTATATATGATGATT
>DVND01000172.1 GCA_018714645.1 Candidatus Avimonoglobus intestinipullorum | reverse complement strand
TTTTTTATTTTTTTTGCAACCTTTTGGGGGGCTCATGCGTCTTATAAATGAAGGGCTGAATTTGATACATAATGGAGGGATTCAAAATGAAGAAGAAAATTTCAAGCTTTTTATTAGCACTTTCCATGCTGATGACTTATGTCACAGCGGTTTATGCCGTGGAAGGCAGGACGGAAATCTACAGCAGCGACCAGTTCGCAGAGGGCGGGCAGGAGATTACAGTTCCAGTCAGCGTCCGGGGGAATGCCGGCTTTGACAATTTTGTCATTGAATTGGAATATGACCCCAACGTTTTGACGCCAACTGATGAACCGGCCGTCCAGGGCGAGCTGCTGACAGCCGCTCCGGAAGTTGAAAAAACGCCGGGAGAGATTATATTCTCAGCATCCCAGGCTGTTTCAGCGGACGGGCAATTGTTTACATATAAATTTAAGGTAAACGAATCAGTGACCACCCGGGTCGTTTCCCCGATTATTATAAATGTGAAGGAATTATCCATCACAACAGACGGGACAAAAGCCCATGTGGAAAACGATGCGTTTGGATGCAGCATCACAATCAACAAGGATGTTGTGACGCAAACAGAAGTTCAAATCAGCAACACAGAAGCGGATTACGACGGCCAGCCCCACGGAGTTGACGTTTCACTGAATTATGATGTGGCTTATGAGGTTTTATACAATGGGACGAAGGACGTGCCCGTGAACGCGGGGACTTATAACGTGGAAGTGACGGTTACGGAAGAAGGTTACACAGGTACGGCGACGGGGATTATGACGATAAATCCGGCTCCTGTGGCAGTCCGCGCGCTGGATGCGAAAAAAGGCGAAGGCGGGATCGATCCGGAATTGAGCTATGTGACAGAGGGGACGCTGTATGAAGGCGCAGCATTCTCCGGGGCGCTTTCCAGAGAGCCCGGCGAAGCAGTTGGCACCTATGAAATCACCCAGGGGACCTTGGCGCTGGATCAGAACTATGATATCAGCTATACACCGGGGACATTCACAATTATAGATATGCTGCCGCAGAATGTGACTGTGGAGGACATTGCAGCGAAGACCTACGGGGATGAACCCTTCAAATTGAACGTGACCTATGATGCGGAATCCGGCCTGACACAGACCAGCTATGAGTCCAGCGATACATCGGTGGCGACGGTCAGTGAGGACGGGACGGTCACAATTGTCGGCGCGGGTACAACGTTGATCAAAGTCACCGTTGCCGGGAGTGACACGTATTCCGAAGCGGTTATCACAAAGGAATTAAACGTTGGGAAAGCAAATTTGACAGTGACGGCAAACACCATGGCAATGACCTATGGCGACCCGGTCCCGGAAGGCTTTATCACCTATGAAGGGCTTGTCAACGGGGATACGGAAGCCGCATTGCCTGTGGATTTGGAAAGCATCGGCACAAAGCCGGCTGCCGGAACCTATGCATATACGCCCATTGGGATCGAAACGAATAACTATAACGTTACATGCATCCCCGGAACGCTGACAGTCAACAAGCGTACGCTCAGCGTTGGGGGCCTGCAGGTATTTGATAAATTGGCAGACGGTACGACGGCCGGCACCGTAAACGCTTCTTCCGCTGTCCTGAGCGGATTGGTGGAAGGCGACAATGTAACGCTTGACACCAGCAATTTGACGGCGACATTTGCTTCTGCCGAATTGGGGCAGGATATTGCAGTTACAATTTCCGGCATCGCCATTACGGGTACAGACGCAGGGAATTATGCGCTGGCAACCACCACGTTCCAAACGACTGCATCTATCAAAGAGACGCTGACAGCGGCTGAGATTGCAATGCAGATTGGCGGCGGTTCGATCGTTGGGAAGAATGCGACCGAAATTACACTGCCGTCCATCCCGGACAGCCATACAATTACGCTGGCAAGCTCCAGCGATGAAGCGGTTATTTCACTGGACGGGAAAATCCATACCCCTGCCGTTGACACCTATGTTGACCTGATCTTCACCATCACCAATAAGGAAGACCCGGCGGATACGGCGAATACCGCGCCGATCCAGGTGTTGATTTACTGTACCACCAAAGTGGAAGTGCGCGTTTCTGCAGAAACCGCAGGGGGGACTGTGTCCGGCGGCGGCCTGTACGACGCGGGTTCCCAGGTGACCGTAACGGCGTCGCCCGAATCAAGCTACAGATTACTGCTGTGGAAAAAAGATGGTACAATCGTGCAGCGTGACCTTACAAGTTATACGTTCACAGCAACCCGGGATACGGTCATCACGGCACGGTTTGTAAAACGGAACAGCGGCGGCGGCCTCTTGGGCTACAATAATTCCTCGTCATCGGTAAAGGCCAGCATCGCTTCCGGAACGGTGATCCGCGGGACAGAGGTGGAACTGACCACCAGCGCTTCGAATGCAAGGATTTATTACACCACGGATAATTCCACGCCGACTGACGACAGCATTAGATACACCGGACCGATTACTATTTCTGAAAACATGACAATTAAAGCCATCTCTGTGCAGAACGGGAGGGCGAGCTCTGTCACGACGTTACGGTATACCGTGCGGAACCCGAAGGCTGAATTAAAGAGCGGCGCCTCCAGCATTAAATACATGGCGGCATACGGGAACGAATTTTTCCCGGATGAAAGTGCAACGCGCTATGAAGTGCTTGAAGCGTTGAACTACTTGTTCGATGTTGAACAGGGGACCACAGAAAAGGAATTCAGCGACGTGGCCGCGGAAGATGAAGAATTGGTGAATAAATTTGCAAGTGTCGGCATCATCAATGGTTATGACGACGGGACCTTTGGCGGAAACAGAGGGATTACAAGAGCGGAATTTGTCACGATCCTGAACAACACCCTTAACAATACAGATGTATCGACAACGACAGACCGGTTCTCAGACATTGCAACCCATTGGGCGCGCGAATATATCAATGCCTTTGCGAACCTCAATTATGTATCGGGATATCCCGGCGGCACTTTCAAGCCTGACAATCAGGTGACAAGAGCTGAGGTTGTTTCAGTGCTGAACAGGATTGCGGGGATCAAGTCAGTCTCTTCCGCACAGGTATATGATGACCTGCCGCCTACACACTGGGCATTTGGGCAGATTATGGCCGCGGCGTTCTAACATACCGGCAAACACGGTCCCGCTGCCGGCGGGATCGTGTTTGTACAGAATGAATGGTTGTAATTTTTGAAAAAATATGTTAAGATATAAAGGGTGGATGTTGCCTTTTGCCTATTGAATAATAGCGGAAAGGAGCGGATTTGCGGTGGTGGATGAGCAAACGCCGGACGAAGGCAATTTTCAGGAATATATCATTGAAACATACTTTTCGATGGTTTATAAGCTGGCGTTATCTCAGATGAAGAACACCGCAAACGCAGAGGATATCTGCCAGGATGTATTTTGCAAATTTTTGCAAAAAGGCAGTGAAATTCGAAATGAAGCGAGCATCAAGGCCTGGTTGATCCGGGTGACGATTAACAGCTGCAAAAGCATATTCCGAAGCGGCTGGTTTAAAAAAACGGTGCCGCTGGAGGAAGAGCTGGAGTTTGACCAGCAGGAAAAAAGCGACGTTTATTATGCAATGCTGGAGCTGCCGCAAAAATACCGTGCGGTGATCCATTTATTCTATTATGAGGAATTGACGGTACGGGAGATCGCAGAAGTTTTGCAAGTGAAGGAATCAACGGTGAGGTCCCAATTACACAGGGGGCGGGAGCTGTTAAAAGAATTGCTGAAAGGAGGGTATGAAGATGTTTCAGGAATGGTACAAGAAAGCCAATGAAGATATTCCGGTGAATGAACTTTTGAAGGAACGGCTGAAACAAAAAGCGCGGCAGCAGCGAAAGCCGGCTTTATACAAAAAAATATACCCTCTTGGTGCGGCTGTCGCAGGCTTGATGATTGTGGCGGCGACGATTTGGGCATATCCGCTGTTTACACAAATACAGCAAAAGCCCGGCGGGGACATCGCCGATCCGGCGGCAATTGTGCAGAACGCAACTTTTGTGCCCATTGCAAGCACGGAGCCTATACCGGCGGAGCAGCCGACTGTGTCGCAAGAGCCGCAGGCCGTATCGACAGAGCAGCCTGTACAGGCTGCCCGGAAGCCGGTACGAACACAAAAACCTGCCGCAACAAGCCGGCCGCAACACACGGAACAGCCGGCGCAGGCTGCGGGCGTATCCTCTGCAAAGCCGGCGGCGCCGGCGGATGAAGAGCCGGCAGCACCCACTGCGGAACCGGAACAGCCCGGGCAAGTACAGCAAACGGACCCGGCATCCGAAGCGCAGGACGAACAGACGCTTCCTGAAGCGACCCCGGAGGTGCTGGGGGTGACATCAGACCCGGATGTGCCGCTGGAAACAGTTGTCTGGACAAGACAGGAATACATTGCGTATTTGGGTATAGATGTGGAACAGGCGCTGGATTTGCCGGAGGAATTTGCAGATATCGGCGCGGAGCGTAAATCCATGAGCGTGTATACGGATACGAAGCTGCCGTACTTCGATTTGTGGTCATTTAAATATGAGGCGCCGGACGGCAGAAGCGTCACCGTAAAGACGACGAAAACCAATGCTGCGCCGTTGGATACGTCAAACAGGCAGATTGCCGGAGCTGACGTCTTGCTGACAGAGGAAGAGCAAACATTGACAGCGGAATTTTATTATAAAGAAATCCATTTTACGGTCATAACGACGGGCATGCCGGAGCAGGAATTGACAGATATCTGTACTGCGCTTCTGTCGGCTTAAAAGATGTGTTTTAGAGAGGAAAAGAAATGAGGAAACAATTCTTATTGATAGGCGTTTTATTTGCCATGATACTGTCTGCCCCGGCGGCGTTTGCAAGAGATATCCGCGTCACGGTCAACGGGGCGGAAGTCCCGCTGGGAAACGCGGCGGTCCTGCGCGACGGGCAGGCGCTGCTTCCGATGGACGACATTTTTTACGCACTTGACATACGGGTGCAGTATCATTCAAAAGAAGGCACGGCGACTGTTGCAAAGGACGGGGGCAACACTGTTTGCTTTAAAGAGGACAGCAGTTCGGTCACAGTTAACGGCGCCACGAAGAGCCTGAGCGCGCCGGCTGTGAAGCAAGACGGTGTGCTGTATATCCCGGCAGATGGCGTTACGGCTGTCATTGGCGGGACGGCGCAATGGGACGGGGAAACGGTGGAAATTGAGGAAGAAGGCTACCAGTTCGGGCTGGATGCGGTGCATTTATACCGCCCGGAGGAGCGCGATTCCACTTCCGGCGTAATCCTGGAGGAGTATTCCATTGACATCCCCATTGACCCGGATGTATTTGAATATACACAGGTGGTGACCAAAGACCGGATACCGGTGGTGTCCGTGCTGGAAAAGTATTACGGCATTGACTATAAAATTACACAAGCCTATAAAAGAAGGCCCACGGCAACAATTACGCTGTCACGGGACGGGACGGAATATGTGTACAAAATAAACTTTTTGGAGCAATAACATGCGTAAAATTCTCTGCACGGTTTTCGCTATGATGTATATGACGATATATTCCGCCGCGGCTGCAAGCTGCGGCGGTTTTCGCCTTGCGCAGGATGGGACGTATGCAGAGGAATATCTTGGCGGGGAAGCGGCGGCGTGCTTCCCGGCATCAGTCGTAAAGGCGGATTATAACTTGTTCCAGGAGGGGGCCGAGAGCATCCGCCAATTGACGCTGCCGCCGTTGATGAAGGAGGTGCCGGGGCTGAAGAACTGTGTGAACCTGGAAAAGATAGAGGTCCCGCAGGATAACGCCGCATTTGCGGGCGTGGACGGCGTGCTGTACAGCCGCGATTTGTCGCAGCTGATTTATTATCCCAGGGGGAAACGGGACGCGGCCTTTCAAATCCCAGACAGCGTTCGGGAAATTGCAGGTGGGGCTTTTTTTGGGAACCCCTATTTGGAGGAAGTGGTCCTGCCGGCGGGGGTGGCATCCATCGGTGCGGAGAATTTCACCGATTGCAGCGCTTTGCGGGAAATCAGGCCGGAGGAAGGGAACGCGGCCTTTACGGCGCAAAACGGTGCGCTGTATACCAGCGACTGCAAAACCTTGATCGCCGTCCCGGCTGGGAACAGCGGTGCGTTCACAGTACCGGAGGGAACGGAAAAAATTGCTTACGGCGCATTTTCAGGCTGCAGCGGCCTGACGGAGCTCCATCTCGCGGAAACACTGACGCAGATCGAGGCAATGGCGTTTGCCGGATGTACCGGGCTGCGTGCCATAACGCTCCCGGCGGCGCTGGAGCAGGCCAGCGCGGCGAGCTTTGCGGGATGCTCCAATTTGGAAGCGGTCTACGTGGAACATTCCGATTATTTCCAAACCCGCGACGGAATCCTCTACAGCAGGGATATGATCGACCTGATTTTCTGCCCGGCCGGGAAAAAAGGCAGCATTGTGCTGCCGGACGGCGTACAGAATATTGCCAACGGGGCTTTTGATAATTGCAGGGAGATGACGGCGCTGATCCTGCCGGAGAGCGTGACCGCGTTGGGACGGGCGTTTTTGAACTGCGAAAATCTGGAGTATATCAGCATTCCGGAAACCATCTCCATTATTGATTACTGTACCTTTATGGGCTGTACCGGGCTGGAGTGGGTATATTTCCCGAACAATGTGGTCATTATCAAAGACAAAGTGTTTGCGGGCGCATCCCCTGTCATTTATTGTGACGAGGATTCCTATGCGGAGATGTATGCCCAGGATAACGGGCTGCCCTATCAATATATGATCCGAGTAGAGCTGAACGGGGAACCGATGCTGTTTGACCAGCCCCCGGTCTTGGTGAACGACACAACCCTTGTGCCGTTGCGTGCAATTTTTGAGGCGCTGGGGGCGGCCGTCCAATGGGACGGGGAACAAATGACCGCGCAAATGGGGCAGCAGACGGCGGAAGTGACAGTGGGCGGCGATATCATGTATGCCACAGCCGCTGATGGGACGGAGAATACCGTCCGGCTTGACGCGCCGGCGCAGCTTGTCAACGACCGGGTGCTGGCGCCCCTGCGCGCAGTTTCCGAGGCGTTCGGCGCGGATGTGCAATGGGATGAAAATGCGAAAATGGTTTTGATTGCGAAGTGAAACAGAAACGTAATGCCGCTGTAACATCCCGGCGCGCTGTTTATGTTATAATAAAAACGATAGAAGAACAAAAACCTTGCGGTTTTTGCCATGATGTTTTTATTGTATCGGTGTGAAACAAGGCGATCGACGCCTTGCCTTGATGATATAATAAAAACAACAGAAGAACAAAAACCTTGCGGTTTTTGTCATGATGTTTTTATTGTATCGGTGTGAAACAAGGCGATAGGCGTCTTGCCTTGATGATCTAATACTGATGATAAAAGCCTGCATTGCGGCTGCACCGCCGGCAGCATTCCGGCGCCGCTTTGCATGATGGCATCTTTGCTTGGAACATAAATGGGGGAGAACATGGGAAAGAGAAGGATTCTGCCGGCCTTGCTCTCTGTTTTTTTGCTGCTGGCGTTTCGATGCGCCGCCGCGGAGCAGGAGCGCCGGGTGTACGTGTTTATCAATGGGGAGTATATAGCATTTGACCAGCAGCCGTTTCTGAAAAACGATGTGACGCTGGTCCCGGCGCGGGCGATATTCGAGCTGCTGGGGGCAAGGGTGGAATGGCAGGGCGGCGCCGCCGTCGCGTATACGGATGAATGTACATTGACGCTGTGGGCGGGAAGCCCATATTTATATAAAAATGGGGAACGGATCCCCCTTGGCGCGGCGTCTGAAATTGTCGGCGACCGGATGATGGTGCCTGTCCGCGCGGTTTCTGAGGCGTTCGGCTGCACAGTGGCATGGGACGGCGAACGGGGGAAGGTCAGCATCCTGACAACGGACAGCGGGCAGTATAACGCCGCGCTGGAAAAAGAAGTTTTTGAATTGGTGAACAGCATCCGCAAACAGAATGGGCTCAAACCGTTCCTGTGGGACGACGACCTGAAACAGGTCGCCCGCCAGCACAGCAAGGACATGTTTTCCACCGGGTTCCTGGACCACAATGGCTCGGACGGGCGTTCGCCTTTTGAACGGATGCGGAATTACGGTATTTCCTACAGCTATGCGGCGGAAAACATCGCCGCGCATTATGGCAGCGCCGGCGCGGTGGTGGACGGATGGATGCGTTCGGAGGAGCACCGCGCGAACATCATGAACGGCAACCTGGGCCGGATGGGCGTCGGCTATTACGGCGGCTACTGGACACAGGATTTTGCAGATTGAAAAAAACCAGCCTATGGGCTGGTTTTTTAGTGGTTGACAGTTGGATTGTCCGTCCTGCCGACTAAATAGTCGATGGAGACGTTATAATATTCTGCAATTTTGATGAGGATTGACATAGTGGGTTCCCGCTCTGCGGTCTCATAATATTGATATGCCCGCAAAGAAATACCTAAAGCTTTTACGGCATCCTTTTGCAGAATGTTTTGTTTTTTTCTAATAAAAACAAGTCGTTCACTAAATTTTGACATAACAAACCACCTAATTAAAAAAAGTATTGGCATGCACAAAAATGCGTGTTATAATTGAAATATGAACAATTATGCACGTCAGGAGTGATTTTATGAATCAAGAAAAATTTGCCGCATTCCAGTTGTTAGCGAAAGATTTGCCGGGCTTTCAGGAACGATACGCAATGGGAGATGACTTTTATCAACTGCACATTTTGACGAACGCGGTGAAAGTGATCGTTACCAATGAGGAAGTCCCACAAAAGAAAATGGAAATCCGGTGGGAGCGGGAGGTTTTTCAGCAGATGACGTTTGAAAGATTTATAGAAACCATCGCCACGATGCTGGAAAACCTCCAATCATTCAAGGGATAATGCTGTCAAACAGCGCAAAGGCATCCTCCGGGCGCTCCAGCGGCAGGCTCCGTTTTTCCATGGGGCACATATCTGTGCCGTCGCGGTTGATGATATGGGGCACGCAGGTCTCATAGGCGATCGGGATGTGATGTTCCTCCAAGTAAGCCAGCGCCGGCGTGCTGATGACATCTGTGTGCAGTTCCCGGATACCGCCGTGGACAAACAGCATGGCGGCGGCTTTGCCCACCACCTTATCCGCCGCGCTGGCGCCGCGGATGGCGCCGGCATCCTGCCGGAGCCAGTCCAGCACGGGCTTAATCCCCCGTTCCTTTGACTGCAGCGTCCGCCCGTCCGGGCAGACGACGGCGCAGGTCAGTTCCTGTTCCTTTAATAAGGCCCAGGCTTGTTCAAGCGGTTTGTTCAAAGCCGAGCCCCCTTTTCAAAAGCAGCGCGAGAATGGGCAGGAATACCCATTGGATGGCGACGCCCGGCAACCCCGTGACCAGCGCAGTCAATACGGTTGCCGCGGCGGGGACGTTGAGGTGCAGCACATGGGCCGCAACCACCAGCGCCAGCGCGTTGACAACGCGCCCGCCGATTTGGGCAATCAATAGGTTCAGATAGAAGCCGTAGGGCTTTGATGACAGGGGCAACCCTGCCAAAGCACCGTAAGCAGTCAGTTCCAGCAGCATAAACGGCAGCTTTGCCGCCGCGGGCATCCCCGTTGCCATAAAGCTTAACAATGGGGTGATGATCCCCAGCAGCGCACCGTAAGGCGCGCCCAGCAACAGCCCCGCCAGCAGGACGGGGATATGCATCGGTAAAAACATGCCGCCCGCCGCCGGGCCGCCGATCATATGGAACACCTGCGGCAGCAGGATGCCCATAGCCAGTAGCAGCGCGCCTGTGCAGATGCGTTTGGCGGGGTGGCGTAATGATTGTGCCATGAGAAACATCCTTTCTATAATGAGGGCGCAAGGAGTCAATTCCTTGCAAGCTCCACAATTTTTTCAATCTGTTTCGGGATTTCGATAGCCTGGGGGCAATGCGTTGCACAAACGCCGCACTTGACACAGTGATGTGCCTGCTTTGCGTCACCCGCAGCCGCATATGCATCCAAAAAGGCTTTTTTATCTTCTGTCCGCACGAATTTATTGTACAGTTCAAACATCAATGGGATATCCACACCTGCCGGACAGTCCATACAGTACCGGCAGCCGGTGCAGGGGACGGTTTTGCTGTTCTGATATGCCGCCAGCGCCTGTTTGATGACCGCATAATCCTGCTTTTCCAACGGCTGGAAATCCGACATGGTTTTGATGTTATCCTCCACCTGTTCCACATTGGACATACCGCTGAGGACGGTCATAACGTTGGGCAGCGATGCTGCAAAACGGATTGCCCAGGAAGCGGCGCTCCGTTTGGGAGCCGCTTTTTTCAGGAGTTCAATGGATTCCGGGCAGAGCGTTGCCAGCGCGCCGCCGCGCACCGGCTCCATGACAATGCAGGGGAGGCCGTGCGCCTCTAAAATTTCATACAGGCGTTTTGCGTTTTGCATCTCCCAGTCCAGATAGTTGAGCTGCAGCTGGGCAAAATCCCAGTCATATCGGCCCATGAGCTCCTCCAGCATGTCGGGCTTGTCATGGAAGGAGAAACCCAGTTGGCGGATTTTGCCTTCCTTCTTTTTTTGGTCTAAATAGCCGATGATGTCGATTTTATCGTAAATATCAAAATTTTGGCGGGTCAGGGAGTGGCAGAGGTAGAAATCGAAATAGTCCACGCCGCATTTTTTCAACTGGTCGTTGAAGATACGGTCCACATCGTCCATGGTTTTTGCAAACCAACCGGGCATTTTATCTGCCAGATAGAAGCTTTCCCGCGGGTATTTTTTCAGCGCGTGGCCGATGAAGTTTTCGGATTCCCCGTCGTGATACATATAGGCGGTATCGAAATAGTTGACGCCGTGCGCGTAGGCATAGTCGATGAGTTGTTCTGCAGCGGCGTAGTCGATCTTATTATCCGCCGTCTGCGGCAGGCGCATGGCGCCGAAGCCCAGCAGCGATATATTTTGATCTGTATTTTTATAAATCCGTTTTTCCATTATAAATATTCCTCAAAAAGATCAGTCTCCTTTTATTATAAATCGAAATATAATGAAAAGCAATACATAATTTTCCGAAATGTATTGCAACTGGCGGATTTTCATGTATAATAGAACTAAAAAAGAGTGAGGTGGAGAGCAATGTTATTTGCCAAATACAGAGACCCAAAAGTGATTGAAAAAATCAAAACAGACCCTTTTTACGCGCCGTTTTTGGAGGAAGTGGTATTTTTGTACAACGACCTATGTACAACGCCGCTGCCCGCATTGCAGTACAGTAAATTTATGCTGTTTTTCCGGACGGGGTCGCGCAAGGAATACGAGCGGATGTTTTTCCAGCGCCGCGGACGGATTGATGCGCTGTTTATGCGGTATCTGCTATATGGGCGGGAACAGGATTTACGCGATTTGGAGGATGTGATCTGGGCCATCTGCGATGAGTACACCTGGGCGCTGCCCGCGCATCTGACGCTGGAGATGACAGAGGATGAAAAACGGACGTACATCGACCTGTTTGCAGGGGAAACGGCGCAGATCCTGGCGGAGGTCTATACAGTGCTGGGGGAAGAGCTGTCGGAACAAATCCGCCGGCGAGTGGAATATGAAATGGAGCGCCGTATATTTTCCTCCTTTGAAGATACACAATTTTTTTGGGAAAAAGCGCCAATGAACTGGGCGGCGGTGTGCGCGGGTTGCGTGGGGATGGCGTTTATCTGCATGGCGCCGGAGCGGTTCGCCGGCGTGCGGCCGCGGATTTTTGACGCCATGGACTATTTCCTCTCCAGTTACGGGGACGACGGCGCCTGCCAGGAGGGCATCGGGTACTGGAATTACGGCTTTGGATATTACGTGTATTTTGCACAGCTCTTGTATGAATTTGACGGCACAGACCTGCTGCATACGGAGAAGGTTCAAAAAATCGTCCTGTTCCAGCAGAACGCGATCCTGCGCAATGACACCGTCATCAGCTTTTCCGATGCGGGGCGGACGATGCGGTTCCAGGCGGGGCTGACTTATTTCCTGAAAAAGCTGTATCCGGACACGTTCCAAATCCCGGATATGCAATACCGTTCCAATATGCTGCAGGAGCGGGGCGCCTACCGGTTTGCTGCGTTTACCCGTCTGTTTTTCTGGACGGAGCCGGGCTATGAAACCGGGGTTATGCCGAACGGTATGATTTATTACGGGGATGCGCAGTGGTACGTGAACAAGAAAAAGGCCTATTCCTTTGCGGCGAAGGGCGGCCACAACGATGAACCCCACAACCATAACGATTTGGGCAGCTTCATCATTGCAACGGACGCGGGGCAGTGCCTGGCGGACATTGGCTGCGGGGAGTATACCAGGGATTATTTCCGAGAAAAGCGGTATACCTATTTGTGCAATGCATCGGCGGGGCATAGCGTCCCGCTGATTGACGGGCAGGAGCAGCTTGCCGGGCGGGAGCATGCGGCAAAGGTGCTGGAGCATGGGGAGCAGGTGTTTGAAATCTCCTTTGAAAAGGGGTATGGTATTGATGCGCTGACTGCGCTCCGGCGGCGGTTTGAACTGGCGGAAGATGGCGTTATCATGCGGGATTCTTATCAGTTTGACGATGGGAATGCGCATCAAATCACAGAACGGTTTATCGCATTGATAGAGCCGCAGGAAACCGCGGCAGGCGTACTGGTGGGGGATGTGCTGCTGGTTTGCAAAGAGAAGCCCGCTGTGAACAAGATTATTATCAAAGACCATAATGCAGAGGATTTGGCGGTGTACCAAATTGATTATGCGGCAGGGACGGAATTTGAGATACAATTTCAAATCCGGGGGTAGAATGCCACAAAAAACTGTGGGATGCTGTCAAAAATTTGTGCGGCTGCATGATTTTGCAGTTTTCATCTTGCATAAATCGAATTTTGTGATATAATGGACAATGGCGGAATTTTGAAGTATGAAAAATCGAAAGGAGCAGATGACATGAAATATTCAAGTGAAGTGGAAGCAATGTGCCCGCTTGCAAAGGGCGTCAATCATGGGCCTGCGCCGATCCCGCAAGAGGGGAAATGGACACAGGCGAAGGAAATTAAAGATATTTCGGGCTTGACCCACGGTATTGGCTGGTGCGCGCCCCAGCAGGGCACTTGCAAGCTGACATTAAACGTTAAAGAGGGCGTAATCCAGGAGGCGCTGGTGGAGACCGTCGGATGTTCGGGCATGACCCACTCTGCGGCGATGGCTTCCGAAATCCTGGTTGGCAAAACCATTTTGGAAGCGCTGAATTCCGACCTGGTATGTGACGCAATCAACACCGCGATGCGGGAATTGTTCTTACAGATTGTATACGGCAGAACACAGACTGCATTCTCCGAGGACGGGCTGCCCATCGGCGCCGGCTTGGAGGATTTAGGGAAAGGCTTGCGTTCCCAGGTTGGTACTACATATGCGACATTGGAAAAAGGCCCGCGGTATCTGGAATTGGCGGAAGGGTACATCACCAAGATCGCTGTAGACGAGGATGACCAGATCATCGGTTACAAATTTGTACACCTTGGCAAGATGATGGAGATGATTGCAAAGGGCATGGACGCAAACGAAGCCTTGGAAAAGGCAAGCGGCCAGTACGGACGGGTTGACGATGCAGCGAAGCTGTTAGACCCGCGGCATGAATAAGAGAGAAGGAGGGCACTGAACAATGGCTTTATTTGAGAGTTATGAAAGAAGAATTGACCAAATCAATGCGGAATTGGCAAAGCACGGGATTTCTTCCATCGAAGAAGCGAAGAAAATCTGCGACGACAAGGGCATTGACGTTTACAATATGGTAAAAGGCATCCAGCCGATCTGTTTTGAGAATGCCTGTTGGGCATACATCGTCGGCGCGGCGATTGCAATCAAAGACGGCTGCACAAAAGCGGCGGATGCTGCTGAAAAAATCGGTTTGGGCCTGCAGTCTTTCTGTATCCCCGGTTCTGTTGCGGACGACCGGAAGGTTGGTATTGGTCATGGCAACCTGGGCGCAATGCTTTTGCGGGATGAGACGAAATGCTTCGCATTTTTGGCAGGGCATGAATCCTTTGCTGCGGCAGAGGGCGCGATCGGTTTGGCGAGAAGTGCCAACAAGGCGCGTAAGGAGGATTTGAAGGTCATCCTGAACGGGCTTGGGAAAGATGCGGCGCAGATTATTTCCAGAATCAACGGCTTTACCTATGTAAAGACGAAGTTTGATTATTACACAGGCAAAGTGAATATCATAGAGGAAAAGGCATACTCCAAGGGTGAGCGGGCAAAGGTGCGCTGCTACGGCGCGGACGATGTCCGTGAAGGCGTTGCCATTATGCATCTGGAGGGTGTGGACGTATCCATCACAGGGAACTCCACCAACCCGACCCGGTTCCAGCATCCTGTTGCGGGTACATACAAGAAGGAATGCATCGAGCAGGGCAAGAAGTACTTCTCCGTTGCATCCGGCGGCGGTACGGGCCGTACCCTGCATCCGGACAACATGGCGGCCGGCCCAGCTTCCTACGGCATGACGGATACCATGGGCAGAATGCATTCTGACGCACAGTTTGCAGGTTCTTCCTCTGTTCCGGCGCATGTGGAAATGATGGGCCTGATCGGCGCAGGCAACAACCCGATGGTCGGTATGACCGTGGCTGTTGCGGTGGCCGTGGAAGAAGCAATGAATAAATAAGAGATAACGAAAATCCAGCAAAATCAAGGGTTTTAGAAGTGAGTAGGAGTAGCAAAATACAGAGAAATGTATGCTACTCCTACATTATTCCTATATTATTCCTACACTTGCATTCCTATACTTTATTTTAGTTTTTCGATATCTTCGCGAAGCCATTCTAAATCGCGTACTGTATATGTGGATTCGGTTATATCTTTGATTGAATGACCTACTATCTCTTTAAGAGCATATTCGTCCATATTTGCTTTCTTTCCATTTGTGATGAAAGTCATTCTTGGATCGTGGGGTCTGTGCTCCGGATTTAATTTTAGCTGATTTACTACCTTGCTAAAACGAGTGGCGTATTTTTCATAGGTTACAGACCATGAG
>DVND01000171.1 GCA_018714645.1 Candidatus Avimonoglobus intestinipullorum | reverse complement strand
GAATTCTTAACAATTTTTAACAGGATGTTGGAATTTGAGCGTTCTAAATATTATGAGATTAATTATTTAGAGGCTGAAGATCGAGGAGTATGCCGCTTACAAACAGATGAGACGGGAGAAATGACATATATGCAATGGCAGAAATTAAAGTTGCAATATATGGATGAAAAAGCAGAAGCGTATTTTCAAAAGTTTATTCCGCCAACTGAATCATAAATTGGTTTGGAAGCGGTTGCGGTCACGTTTGAGAATTACATACGTTCTGAATTGGGATATGCGCCGAGAATGGAAGTAGGCCCCAATCAATACGGAACATTTCCGTTTCAATTTACGAATGATCCGGCGGAAACAAGAGCCGTTTATGGTATACGGCCCGGAGATTATTTCATTGCGGCTGTAGCGAGGGCATATGGGCCGGATGTGGTAAATCGTTCCTCTATGTGGAGATGGTGGGTATGCATATATCCATATAGGGAGATCACTTTAAGAGAAGCGTTGGCAATAATGGTCAGTATAATTACTGTTGCCTTTGGTTTAGCCTCGGTGTACACCCGGCGGCGCAATTGGGCAGAAAAAAGAAAGGATTGAAGAATATGAAAAAAATGAGCTGTATGTTATTGATGATCTTCGCAATCATGCTGGGATGCATGAGCTGTTCCGATGGGACGAATGTAAAAAACGGAGCCGCCGGATTAGACCCATCCGTGGCGCCGGAGTACACCGCCGTATGGCCGGAAAATAACATGACGGCGCATATCCCGGAACCGCAAAGTGGGACGGTGCATTATGTGCGGGACTATTCGGAGGATGGGCGCTATGAAATCGTACTGAAGGACATTTCAAGGGACGAATCGGCGGCGTATGTTGGAGAACTGAAAGCGGAGGGGTATACAGAGCTGGCCGCAGAGGGCAATGCGGCGTCTGTGGGGACGATGTTAAAAAAGGACAACGTCTTTTTAAGCGTTGCATACTCCGGAACAGGGCTCTCTCTTTTAATAACCGTAGATAAAGCGGCGTGAGTGCGCCGGACGGGAAAAAGACAGAGCCCGTATTTTTTAGAGCCGGAGAAAACACAGGAGGGTGATAAAATGGCATTTTCAAGATACCATCCGGCGGTCAACTTCTTATATTTTGCATTGGTGCTGGTATGCTCCATGTTTTTCATGCATCCCGTATGCCTGGCCATTTCACTGGTTTGCAGCTTTGCGTATTCTGTAAAACTGAATGGGAAACGGGCGCTGAAATTTAATTTGGCTTATCTTTTGCCGCTGCTTTTGGTATCGGCGCTGATCAACCCCGCATTCAACCATGAGGGTGTAACGATCCTGGCCTACCTGCCCAGCGGCAATCCGCTGACACTGGAATCCATTGCCTACGGAATTGCAGCGGCATGTATGATCGTGAGCGTGATTTGTTGGTTTTCCTGCTATAACGCCGTGATGACCAGTGATAAATTCATTTATTTGTTCGGGCGCATCATCCCGGCGCTGTCGCTGATTTTTTCCATGGTGCTGCGGTTTGTGCCGCGGTTTAAAGCGCAGGTCAGGGTGGTGTCCGACGCGCAGAAATGCATCGGGCGGGACGTGTCCAACGGCGGTATCATCCAGCGGGCAAAGCACGGGCTCACCATTTTATCCATCATGGTGACCTGGGCGCTGGAAAACGCCATCGAAACCGCGGACAGCATGAAAAGCCGCGGCTATGGGCGGCCCGGACGGACGGCATTTTCCATATATACCTTTGATGCGCGGGACGGGAAGGCGCTGCTGGCAATCGGCGCAGCGGGGCTTTATACCATCGCCGGCGCGGTGTTGGGCGGCATGGAGTTCCGCTTTTTCCCGTCCATGAAGGGAATCGGGCTGACGCCGTATTCCGCCAGCGTATTCATTGTGTACCTGGTTCTTTGCACCATACCGCTGTTCATTGAATTTTGGGAGGACAGAACATGGAAAGCTATCAGATAAAGCATTTTACGTTTACATACCCGAATCAGGCGGCGCCCGCGCTTTCCGATATCTGCCTCACGATCCGAAAGGGTGAATTTATTACGCTGTGCGGCAAATCCGGCTGCGGCAAAACGACGCTTTTACGGCATTTGAAGCCTGTGCTTGCGCCGTACGGCACAAAAAGCGGGGAACTATGGTTTGAAGGCGCGCCGCTTTCGGAATTATCCGATGCGGCGCAGAGCGAAAAAATCGGTTTTGTCATGCAAAGCCCGGACAACCAGATTGTCACCGACAAGGTGTGGCATGAATTGGCATTCGGATTGGAAAGTATGGGGCTTTCTACGCCGGAAATCCGCACGCGGGTGTCTGAAATGGCATCCTTTTTTGGGATCCAGACGTGGTTTCATAAAAATGTAACGGAGCTGTCCGGCGGGCAGAAGCAGCTTCTGAACCTTGCTTCCATCATGGTGATGCAGCCGTCGGTTTTGATTTTGGACGAGCCCACCAGCCAGCTGGATCCCATTGCGGCGGCGGATTTTTTGGAGACCATCCATAAAATCAACCGCGAGCTGGGGACGACCGTTATCCTGACCGAGCACCGGCTGGAGGAAGCGTTTCCCATGTCCGACCGGGTGATCGTCATGGCAGACGGACGGGTGATTGCAGACGGCACGCCGGGGGCTGTCGGGATGAAGCTCAAGGAACTGAAAAACGATATGTTCATCGCCCTGCCCACACCGATGCGGGTGTATGCCGGTGTGGAAAATGCTTTTGACTGCCCCGTTACTGTGCGGGAGGGCCGTCGGTGGCTGGAACAGATGGCGGCAGTCCGGCCGCCGGACAGCACGGTGATCCCGGAGGATCACGCAGAGGTGCGTCCGGCGCCGACGCTGGAATTGCGGGAGGTGTGGTTTCGGTATGAACAGGAGGCGGCGGATGTGATAAAAGGCCTTACCGCTACAGTGCATGCGGGCGAATTTTTCGCCATCGTCGGCGGCAACGGCACCGGAAAAACAACTGCGCTCTCCCTGATGAGCGGCCTGCAAAAGCCCTATCGCGGCAAGGTGCTGGTCGGCGGCAGGCCGCTGGAAGAGATTGGCAATGAAACACGCTTCAATGGGCTTTTAGGCGTCCTGCCCCAAAATCCGCAGGCGTTATTTGTGAAAAAAACGGTGCGGCTTGACCTTTATGAACTGCTCAAGGAGAAAAAATATTCCAGGCAGGAGCAGGACGCACAGGTGGCGCAGGTGGTGCGGCTTTGTGAATTGGAGCCTCTTTTGGATATGCACCCTTATGACCTGTCGGGCGGCGAGCAGCAGCGGGCGGCACTGGCAAAGGTACTGCTGCTGTGCCCCCGCATTTTGCTCCTGGATGAACCGACCAAAGGATTGGACGGGCATTTTAAAGAAAAGCTTGGCCGCATTTTAAAAAGTTTGCAGGCCGCCGGGACGACCATTGTGATGGTGTCCCACGATATTGAGTTCTGTGCGAAATATGCCGGCCGGTGCGCCATGTTTTTTGACGGCGGCATCACCAGCTGCGACACGCCGCGCAGGTTTTTCAGCGGCAAGAGCTTTTATACCACGGCGGCAAACCGCATGGCGCGGACGACGCTGCCGGACGCCGTGCTGGCGGAGGACATTATCCGCGCTTTAGGCGGGGAGGTAGAAGAAGAGCCGCCGCAAGAGGGGCCGGGCGATTTGGATTATACGCCGGGCGGGGGCAGCGGCGCGCAGAGCGGGCCGTCAAAAAAGAAAAGGCTGTCCAAAAAACGGATTGGAGCCGGTATATTCTTTTTGGCGCTGTTCCTGGTGACAGCAGGGTTGTTTCACAATAAATTTGACGGCTGGCGGAAGTATCTGACAGAGTTTTTTTTAGTACTGGAGCTGGGGCTGGGATTTGCCGCGTTTTTTCCCGGCGGGGAATTGACCGCAAAAGACCGCTCTGTCCAGGCTCCGAAGGAGAAACGAAGGCTTTCTAAACGGACAATTGCGGCCCTGGTTATAGTTTTGCTGGCGGTTCCGCTGACTATTTTTATTGGTGTGTACTATTTGGGAGATCGGAAATATTATTTTATCAGCCTGCTCATTATTCTGGAAACCATGCTGCCTTTTGCGCTGGTATTTGAAAGCCGCAAACCCCAGGCGCGGGAATTGATTGTGATCAGCGTCCTGTGCGCCATTGCGGTGGCGGGCCGCGCCGCGTTTTTCATGCTGCCCCAGTTCAAGCCGGTGGTGGCGCTGGTGATTATCGCCGGCGTGTGCTTCGGTGGGGAAACAGGCTTTCTGGTGGGGGCGGTGACGGGGTTTGTGTCCAATTTTTTCTTTGGGCAAGGCCCATGGACACCGTGGCAGATGTTTGCGTTCGGTATGATTGGATTTTTAGCGGGCGTTCTGTTCCGGAAAGGCCTCCTGCGCAAAACAAGGGGCGCGTTGTGCATCTTTGGCGGCCTGGCGGCTTTTCTCCTGTATGGGGGGATTATGAATGCGGCGTCGGTGCTGATGTGGCAGGCGCAGCCCAATGGGGCGATGGTTTTGTCCGCCTATATGCTGGGGGTTCCCTTTGACCTGGTTCACGCCGCGGCAACGGTGTTTTTCCTGTGGTTTTTATCCGCCCCCATGATTGAAAAGCTGGACCGAATCAAAGTGAAATATGGATTGTTGGAGTAATGAAAAAGTATGGAAAGAAGCGGCAGCGGATAGCAGCGGGATGGCTACCGCCTTTTAGCGCCCTGCCGGCGGTCAAAACGATGGCCGCCGGCAGGGCTTTATTATGCGATAAAATAAATTTCATATAGCTATTGACATGTGGATGCCTCTATGGTAATATGAAGTTAACTTCACGAGAAGGAAACTTCATATTGGTGGGGAGCGCATATGAAAACGAGAGTGAGAGAATTGCGGACAGTGGCAGGAATGACACAGCAGCAATTGGCCGACTTGGTCTATGTCTCTTCCAGGACAATTATATCAATCGAAAAGGAACAATACAGCCCATCCCTGATGCTGGCATATAGGATGGCGGAGGTGTTTGGCGTGACAGTTGAAGATTTATGTTGTTTAAAGGAAAACAAGGAATTGGAGGATCAGCGGTATGAAGGGTTATGATAAAAAAAGCATCTTAGGAGGGATTGCGGTATGAAGCAGCCGCCGAGGCAAAGACCGGTGAAAGATGAACGGGATGAACAGATTGATGTACATTCCAAAAGCTATGCGTTGGAATATGTTATTGCTGTAACCCAAATTTTGACAGTCATGTGTCTGATCAAGGGGAATCCTGCATGGAGGGGCAGCTTGTCCTTATTGTTTTTTGGAGTGG
>DVND01000170.1 GCA_018714645.1 Candidatus Avimonoglobus intestinipullorum | reverse complement strand
AAAACGGCCCCGGTGCGAAAGCGGGGATTTTAGCGGGGGATTATATTCTGGCCGTCGATGGGACAGAGTATACGGCGGAGAGCTTTAACGAGGCGGTGGCGCAGATGCGGGGGCAGGATTCCGAAGAACAGGAAGGCGGTTCTGTGCAGCTGACCGTGCAGCGGGGCGATGGTGCGCCGTTTGTTGTAGAGGTGCGCCGCGAAGCGGTGCAGAAGGAGACGGTAACTACGAAAATGCTCTCCGACGGCATCGGCTATCTGCGGATTACGGCATTTGATTCCAAGGAC
The DNA here is from genome assembly GCA_018714645.1 of Candidatus Avimonoglobus intestinipullorum. Classification (GTDB taxonomy): domain Bacteria; phylum Bacillota; class Clostridia; order UBA1381; family UBA1381; genus Avimonoglobus; species Avimonoglobus intestinipullorum. The sequence goes on along the minus strand of DVND01000170.1, from coordinate 3,600 downwards.
CAGGAGGATGAAACGGCAAAGGATACATTTGACGAGTTCCAGGAAGGCATCCAAACGCTGCAGGATCAGGGCATGGATAAGCTGATACTCGACTTGCGGGATAATCCCGGCGGGGATTTGAACGTGGTTTCCAATATTGCAGACCAATTGCTGCCGGAGGGGATTATCACCTACACCGAGGATAAAGACGGGGAGCGCAGCTCCACGCTGTATTCAGATGCAAACGAGCTGGGCGTCCCCATGGCGGTGCTTGTCAACGGCGGCAGCGCGTCGGCATCAGAGGTGTTGACGGGCGCGCTGAAGGATTATCAAAAAGCGACAATCATTGGGACAAAAACCTATGGGAAGGGCATTGTGCAAACGGTGATCCCGTTCTCCGATGGTTCGGGTATGTCCGTGACGACGGCGAAATATTACTCCCCCAACGGCGTTTGCATTCAGGATATTGGGATCGAACCGGACATTGCTGTGGAATTGCCGCAGGGGCTGGAAAAATCCATTGCGGATTTGACGGCGGAGGAGGATACGCAGCTGCAAAAAGCCATAGAAGTATTGAATCAATAAAAAAGAATGCAATGCATTTCTTTTTTATTGATTTTCAATTGTAGTTCTGATAGAATAGAGAAAAATGTAAAGGAGTGAGTATGGCGATGATACAAGATACAGTAAAAAATTTGAGGCTGCCGGCGTTGCTGGACGAGCGGCAAAGGGGAGTGCCGGAAACCGCAAAAGCGTGGGAAGCGCGGCGATTGGAACTGGTTGACCTGCTGTGCAGAGAGGTTTATGGATATGTTCCTGCTTTTGAAGGGATGGTTTCCGCCGCCTGTGTGGAAAAAGATGAAGGCGCCTATGCGGGAAAAGCGACGGTCCAAACATTGAACCTAACGGTGACAATGCCGCAGGGTGTATTTTCGTTCCCAATTGTGATGACGCTCCCGAATTTCATAGAACGGCCCCAGATGATTGTGAGCTTGGCATTCCGAAAGCAGATTCCGGACCGCTATTACCCCCAGGAAGAAATCCTTGATGCGGGGATAGGCGTGGCGCAGCTTTGCTATACGGATGTTGCAACTGATGATGGTGATTTTTCTACGGGAGTGGCGCCGCTGCTGACACAAGGGGAACGGACGGGAACAACCCTGGGGAAAATTGGGATGTGGGCTTGGGCGGCTTCCCGTGTGATGGATTATTTGCAGACATTGGACTGTATCGATAGGGATACTATTGCTGTGCTGGGCCATTCACGCCTGGGGAAGACGGCATTGCTTGCGGGCGCGCTGGATACGCGGTTCGCATTTGTGTACAGCAATGATGCCGGCTGTGCGGGCGATGCGATTACCCGTGGAAAGCGCGGGGAACATATACGTGATATTTGCAAGAATTTCCCATACTGGTTTTGCGAAAACTATCAAAAATATATTGACCGGGAAGAGGAAATGCCTTTTGACCAGCATTTTTTACTGGCCGCAATTGCGCCGCGCTATGTATGTATTGGTAGCGCGGTGGATGATATTTGGGCAGATCCCGAATACCAGTATTATTCCTGTGTGGCGGCCGGGGAAGCGTATCAGTTTTTAGGGCTGGAAGGGTTTTGCCATCTGGACAGGCTTCCCGCTGTGGGCGACAGCTTTCATGACGGGCAGATTGGATTCCATCTCAGAAGCGGCGGTCATTTCCTGAGCCGGTATGACTGGCTGCAATACATTGATTTTATGAAAAATAAAAAAAGGCCTTGATCGGCCTTTTTTTATTGTATAGTAAAAATGTGAAGCGATGGTTTGTTCATAAATTGTTTGCATTTTGTTCAAACGGATGTCATTGACAATGGGGATGTTAACGATTATAATATGTAGCATGCTACATATTGTGAGGTGTACTGTATGGAGGATCGTGAACATTTAGGCGTGTATTTTAAAAAAATAAACAATGCGATCATCCAGGATGCGAATGCTCAAATGAAAAAATGGGACATTACATTTTCCCAGGCGGAACTGCTGTTTTATCTTCTGAAGCGGCATGACAAAGAAACAACCTCGCGGGACATTGAGCGGAGGTTTAATCTTAAGCATCCAACGGTGGTGGGGTTGCTGCAGCGGATGGAGAAAAAAGGGCTGGTCCATACGGAAACCAGCGCGGCAGACCATCGGCGCAAAAATATTATCCTGTCAGAAAAAGCTTATGCGTTTGGAAGGGAATTACAGCGTGCTCGGCAGGAGCTGGAAGAGCGGTTTTACCGCGGCCTGACGCCGGAACAGCATGCCCAGCTGCGGGAATTGCTGGAGCTTGTGTACCAGTCAATCAAACAGGACACCATACGATAGGGCAAGCGACGCGCCGTTGACAATACGGCGGAAAAATAAATAAAAAGGAGCAGAGATTATGTTTGGAAAAGTAAATGCAGAACGGTTGGTCAAGAGGAAAAAATGGAACGATTTGCGCCATGCGGCGGAACGTGGCGATAAGGAGACATTGATCCAGATTGCGGAGCAATGCGGGACGGTCACCGCGGATGAGGCGTACAATATTTTGGTGAATATGCTGGAAAACAGTGACGTGGAAGTGCGGACGGCGGCAGTCCGGGCGCTGGGTAAGATGGGGAAGGAAACGGCAGCCACCCATATCAGACGGATCATGATGCATGAAGAAAACGCCAGCGGGGAAATTGCGGAGGCGATACATATTGCATTGTCGGAGATCAAGAGCAATTCCAGATAAATAACAGGGGGAATCCATATGATTAAAAAGTTGGCCAGCTGTGTCGGCCGCTATAAAAAGGATGCAATCCTGACACCGATTATGGTGGCGTTTGAAGTTGTGTTAGAGGTGCTGATCCCTTTTTTGATGTCATTGATGATTGACAACGGTATCAATAAGGGGGATATGGGTTATATTTGGAAAATGGGCGGTATTTTGATTGTGGCGGCGATGGTGGCGTTGATTTTCGGCGCATTGGCCGGGAAATATGCGGCCTCGGCCTCGGCGGGATATGCGAGAAACCTACGGCGGAAGATGTACTATAAAGTACAGGAGTATTCTTTTTCCAATATCGATAAATTTTCTACCGCCAGCCTGGTGACACGGCTGACAACGGATGTGACCAACGTTCAAAATGCATTTCAAATGTTGATCCGTATCGCGGTACGGTGCCCCTTGATGCTGGTCTTTGCATTGGTCATGGCGTTGGGAATCAGCCGGCAATTATCGCTGGTATTTTTGTGCGCTATGCCGGTATTGGTAATCGGCCTTTTTTTGATTATCAGATATGCCCACCCGATTTTTGAATACATCTTTAAAACGTACGACAAGCTGAATAACGTCGTACAGGAAAACCTGCGCGGGATCCGTGTTGTGAAGTCCTTTGTAAGGGAGGACCATGAAAAGAAAAAATTCAATGCGGTTTCCGGGGAAATTTACAGCAAATTCTCAAAAGCTGAGAAAATCATGGCGTTTAACAGCCCATTGATGCAGTTTTCCATGTACGGATGCATGCTTTTCATCTCCTGGTTTGGGGCGAAAATGATTGTTTCATCAACTATGACGACGGGGCAGCTCATGAGCCTGTTTTCCTATACTTCGCAAATTTTGATGAGCCTGATGATG
>DVND01000169.1 GCA_018714645.1 Candidatus Avimonoglobus intestinipullorum | reverse complement strand
AAATGCGGATGGGAATTTTTGTTGATGGTTCGCGGGGTGGATGGAGCCATGGAGCGCATGTATGCGGCGAAAACAATGTAAAAACCTGTCATTCCGGCAGGTTTTTTCTTGTGCAAAAGCGGTGTTCATATGTTTTCCAAAGGAAGTTCACAATTTGTTCGCATTTTGTACACTTGTATGAAACATTAGTACTTTATAATACCATCATACACGAAAATAATTGAGGGAGGATATGACAGTGGCGAAAGGCGCATTCGGTAAAAAAGTCATACAAATAATTAAGCCAACGAAAAAAAAGGTCGCAGTGCTGGTGGTGATTGCACTGGCTGCGGGTGTGTTTGTGGTATATAAAAAAGTGCAGGAAAACAAACAGGCCGCCATGAGCGATGATGCAGTCCAGACGGACTTGGTTACGCGGGGCGATGTGGAGGTGACCATCACAGGCAGCGCGGCTGTAGAACCAAACGAGCGGTATGAGATTATTTCCATGGTCAGCGGAGACATTATCAGTTCCCCGTACGAGGTGGGCGATTATGTGGAAAAGGATGCGGTGCTGTACCAATTTGACACTTCTGATACGGACTTAAACATGCAGAAGCAGGAAATTGCGCTGCAGCAGTCGGAGATGAGTTACCAGGACGCGCTGGAAGAATTGGATAAGCTGCAGGTTACGGCAAAATCCAGCGGCGTGCTGTCGGATTTGAACTGCAAGGTTGGGGATGAGATTAATGCGAATGAAACCATTGCCAATATTGCAAACAGCAAAATGCTGGAAGTGACGCTGCCGTTTAACCAGTCCCAGATTGACAACATTTACGTGGGCCAGACAGCGACAATTTCCAGTTCCGTACATATGAGCAGCGTGACGGGGACGGTGACAGAGAAGGAGGCCAATCCCAAGGCGCAGGCCGATGGGTCCAGCCTGTATGATGTAACCATTTCCTTTGAAAATCCGGGCGCATTTACGGCAGGCCTTGTGGTCGGCGGCGAAATTAATGGTATGATCAGCCCGGGGTCTGGGACGGTACAATATTCCGACGAGGGGATTGTGACCGCTGAGACCAGCGGCACAGTGGAATCCCTGCGTTATAAAAACGGCGACTATGTGGAAGAAGGCGCTGTGATTGCGACGCTTTCCAGCTCTACTATTGACAATCAGATCGAAAACAGCAGGCTTTCTTATGAAAATTCAGAGTTGACGATGCAGCAATCGCGGGAAAGCCTGGAAGATTACAGCATCAAATCCCCGATCAGCGGTACGGTGCTTACTAAAACCGCAAAAGCGGGCGATACCATCGACAAGACCAATTCCACAGAAATATTGATGGTGGTTGCAGATATCTCTAAGCTGAAATTTGATTTGGAAATTGACGAATTGGATGTGAGCAAGGTTTCCGTGGGGCAGCAGGTGTCTATCACCAGTGACGCACTGGAAGGAGAAGAGTTCATTGGTGAAATTACCAATGTGTCTGTGGAGGGGACGGCCACCAACGGCGTTACAACTTATAACGCAGAGGTCATTATCAATGAGCCGGGCAATCTGCGTCCCAGTATGAATGTGGATGCCAGTGTTATCGTTGAATCCGCCACGGATACGCTGCTGGTTCCGACAGGCGATATCAGGACCGTTATGGGCAAAAATTATGTATTTGTGAAAGATGCATCGGAAGATGACCAAATGCCGCAGGGGCAGCGTCCGGGGCAGATGCAGGAAGGCGGTGACGCCGGCGAAGCGCCGGAAGGTATGGGCGATGCAGCAGGCGGCCCGCCCGCAGGGATGCCGGAAAGCGGCGGAGAAACTGCACCGGCCGCGGATGAAAATGCGCAAACAGGTACACAGCGCGGCGGGAATACGCCAACGGCGCCGGAAGGCTTTACGGCGGTTGAAGTACAGATCGGCGTATCAGGAGATGATTATACAGAAGTTTTAAGCGGCGTCAAAGAAGGGGATATTATTCAGAGAATCAGCGCGACCACTTCCGACAGCTCGTCTATGATGATGGGTGGCATGGGCGGTATGAGCGGAGGCATGGGCGGCATGGGCGGCGGCGCATCCATGGGCGGCTCAGGTGGGCCTCCTTCCGGCGGCGGTGGCGCTCCATCAGGCGGCGGACCGAGAGGTTGATGCATATGATTCGATTGGAAAATATAACAAAAATTTATAAAATGGGCAGCACGGAGGTACGCGCGTTGGATGGCGTGAGCCTGCATATTAGGCCCCATGAATTTGTAGCCATTATCGGCCCGTCCGGCTCCGGGAAATCCACCCTGATGAATATGATTGGATGTCTGGATGTGCCCACCAGCGGGAAATACTGGATAGACGGTATTGAAGGCAGTAAAATGCGGGACAATGATTTGGCGGACTTGCGGAATAAAAAACTGGGCTTTATTTTCCAGCAATATAATTTGCTTTCTAAATTAACGGCAATTGAAAATGTGGAGCTTCCGCTGATTTATAGAGGATTGTCCGCTGGAAAACGGCGGAAGCTGGCAATTGAAGCATTGAAAAAAGTTGGCCTGGAGGATAAAATGAACCACAAGCCCACGGAGCTGTCCGGCGGGCAGCAGCAGCGGGTATCGGTAGCCCGGGCGTTGTCCAACCATCCGTCGCTGATTCTCGCTGACGAACCGACGGGCGCGCTGGACTCGAAATCGGGCATTGAAATTATGCAGATGCTCCACGACCTCCATGAGGAGGGGAATACGATCGTGCTGATTACCCATGATTTGAATATCGCCAAGCAGGCGGAGCGGATCATTACCATCAAGGATGGGAAAATCGTTGGGGATATGGATAACAAAAACGATATGGCGGATGCGGCCAATGTCAAAGCGTCGGACCTGAACGACCACATCGCGGAAAAAACGGCGGATTTGGATGCGCCTCTTGACGGGGGTGGGGCGGCATGATCTTGACCAAACTTACGCAGTCTGTTAAGATGTCAGCGAAGAGCATCAACGGCAACAAAGGCCGTTCGGCTTTGACGATGCTGGGGATTGTTATCGGCGTGGCGTCTGTGATCCTGTTGACGGGCATCGGCGGCGGCGCGACAAAATCCATAACCGATTCCCTGTCAGAGCTCGGCACCAAGCTGATTACGGTGAATATTACGCGGCGGGCCACGTCCAGGACGGTGGAGCTGGAGGATTTGCAGGAATTTGTCAGCGAAAACCCGGATCTGTTAAACGGTGTCTCCCCTTATATTACCAGCACGGCGCAGGCTAAAATAGGCAGGACAAATTTTTCCACATCGTTGGATGCGTCGGATGCTGCGTATGAATCCATCCAGAACGTCAAGCTGACCAGCGGGCGGTTTATCGGTGATAGCGACGTTTCCAAGCGCGCATATGTGGCGGTTGTTGGGACGTATATCCAAAATGAGCTGTTTGGCGGTATGGACCCGGTGGGGCAGACCATCAAGCTGAACGGGAAGCAGTTTACGATTATCGGCCTGTATGAAGAATCAGGGGATTCGACGGAAAATTCGGAGGATAACAAGGTTACGATCCCCTATACAACGGCGACGCGGTTTTTAAAGAATAAGACCATCTCTACATTTTATCTGGAAGCTACCACAGAGGATACCGTTGAACAGGCAGTAGACGCATTGCAGGATTTTATGACGCGGAAGCTGGGCGATGATTCCGGGTACCGTGTATCCAGCATTGCTGCAATGTTGGATACCATGAATGAGATAATGGGGATGCTGACGACAATGCTGGCGGGTATCGCTGCGATTTCGCTGGTAGTCGGCGGTATCGGCATTATGAATATCATGACGGTGACAGTGAGCGAACGGACGCGGGAAATCGGGATCCGAAAAGCGATCGGCGCGCGGACAACGGATATCCTGCTGCAATTTTTGATAGAGTCTATTATTCTAAGCGCAATGGGCGGTGTTGTTGGGATTGGCGTTGGGATCGGCCTGGGGCAGGTTATAACGCCGGCGATGGGCATGGAGTTTGCAGTGCAGACAAATATGGTGATGATGTCGTTTGGGTTTGCGGTTTTCATCGGCGTGTTCTTTGGCATTGCGCCGGCGCGCAAGGCGGCGAAGCTGCATCCGATTGAAGCGTTGCGTTCAGAATAAAGCAGGGAGGATATACATGAAACGGTTAATAAGTGCTGCATTGGCGGCGGTGCTGGCGCTGGGGATGTTCCCGGCGGCATATGCCTACACCGATGTAAACGAAAATGATTCATATTACCAGGCGGTGGAACGCCTGGAGGATTTTGGGATTCTGTCCGGGTATGACGATGGGACGTTCCGCCCGGAAAACACCTTGACGCGGGCGGAATTTGCAAAAATCGTTGTTTGTGCTTTGAATAAAGAAACAACGGCGAAGTCCAATTCAGGCGCATCAAAATTTTATGATGTACCCCAAGGGCTGTGGTCGGTGCCTTATATCAACTATGTATCGCAGAACAGCCTGATAGTGGGTTATGCGGATGGGACGTTCCAGCCTGATAAAGAGATTACTTATGCGGAAGCGCTGACGGTGCTGTGCAGGATTTTGCAGTATCAGGAGGCGGACGTGGGCTATTTCTGGCCCAATAACTATCTCGACCAGGCGGCGGCCTTGGGCTTGACCGAAGGGATGAGCTATGCGGCCAACGACCCCATCAACAGGGCTTCGGCGGCAATTTTGGTCGACCGTGTGCTGTTTGAAGACGTCAACGGCCAGACGGATCAGAATTTATTGGAATCGCTGGGGTACACAGTATTGGAGGACTGCTTCATCATTGCGTCTAAAAACGAGGATGTTTCTCTGAATTCAGACCAGCTGCGGACTTCTGAGGGTGTATTCCAGGTAGAAAATACTGATATCTTATCCGAAGTGGGGAAAATGGGGACGCTGGTGCTGACAAGCGCCCAGAAAATGAAGCAGTTCACCGAGCAGGAACTGGCCTCCATGAATGTGGTCGTTACCAAGGTGAACAGCGATAATTCCATTGAGTATCAGACGGAAACGGGTGAAAAGAGCACCTATAAATTCGATAATACCTTTGTCACATATTTGGACTATGCAAAATCCACTTACAGTGCAGTAAAGGGATCGATTAAAGAGGACACGGACCTGACCTTTTACGGCGATACCTATGGTAATTGGTCTTTTGCGGTGGTGGATTCCACGGAGAGCGCGGTAGAGCCGGTATTGGCAGAAAAAGACTATACCGCGCAGGATGACACGATCGGCGGGATCCCGATCAACAAGGAAAATCTGACAGTGTACCGGGACGGCACAGCGGCGACGTTGGAGGATATCCAGAAAAACGACGTTGTTTATTACAACACCAAGACCAATGTCATGGACGTATATACGAAAAAAGTCACCGGTATCTATTATGATGCGCAGCCCAGTAAAGCTTATGTGACAAGCGTCACCGTGGGCGGCAAGGAATATACCATCGCAACGGATGCGGCGACGGCGATGCTGGATGCGTCGGCGGGTAGCTATGCAATCGGCGACAAGGTTACGTTGTTGCTGGGCAAGGATGACGAGGTTGCGTTTGTTGTGGAATTGTCGGATTTTAATGAATTTGATTATGGCGTTGTGATGTCGACCTATACGCGCATTGCGGACAGTGGGGCAAATGAAGGCGCTTCTGAGGTTGTGGCGGAGATGTTCATGCCGGACGGCGGGACATATGTATATGTGACAGACCGCGACTACAAGGACTACATTGGCGACTTGATGCATCTGACCTATGAGAACGGCGTTGTCAGCATGACAAAAGCCGGGTCATCAGACGCCTATGGCGCGCTGGATGTTACGAACAGGACGCTGGGCGGGAAGACGGTGCTGAGGGATGTGAAAATCATCCAGCGCACCAGCGATGACGACAGCGAAACCGTGACGCTGGAAACCTTAAATTTTGACACGCTGGATGTTACGGAGATCCCGGAGAGCAAATTAATTGCATCTATCAGCGCAAACGCCTTTGGAGATATTGGCCTGCTCTATGTCAAGGATTTAAGCGGCACCTATGAATGCGGTATTTTAAAGAGCAAGACGGATCAAGCGGCGGGTGACACCTATTCAGGGACGTATAAAATTTACATGGACGGCGCAATGACAACTTATTCTTCTAACATCAATTTCAATGTTGTGTTGAATGAGCCGGTACAATTTAAAATAGAAGGCGGAAATTTAACGGAATTGCAGCGGATGACCCTGATTGCCTCTAGTGACAGTGTGGAAGCTGTTGAGGGGACGCGGATTATGCTGGATGGAACCGTCTATAAAATGTCGGATGATGTATTGATTGTGGATATCACAGACACTTCCAATTATAAGACGTTGTCCATCGATGATTTGACGGCATTAAATTCCATTCATACAGTTCAGATTTATTCTGATAAGACCATTGCAAAAGGCGGCATTGTTCGGGCGATTACAGTGAAGCAATGATAAAAACCGATTCAGAAACGGCATGGGATTCCATGCCGTTTCGTATTCAATCTTATGCGTTTTTGTACAGCCTTGTGCTCAATCTGCTCAGCAATTCATTGCTGATACTCTGTGTCTCGGCTGCAACCGTTGGAGCGGATAGAGGGCTGCCCGTGCCGTCGGATATAATTGTTGCCGTGTCCCCAACTGAAACGTTTGCGATGTCGGTGATGTCTACGGAAAGCTGATCCATGCTGATGCGCCCCACGATCGGGGCGTATTGCCCGCCGATGAGAACGCTTCCATTCCCACAGGAAAGTGTTCTTGGAATCCCGTCGCCGTATCCGATGGACAAAACGGCAATCACGCTGTCCCGCTCTGCTAAAAATGCCCGGCCATATCCCACATATTCTCCCTTTGGGACTTTCAGCAAATGGATCACTTTTGATTTCACAGAAAGCACCGGCCGCAGGTCAAGGTGCATTACGGTATTGTCGTCCGGCGTGCTTTGCACGCCATACAGGGCGATCCCGCATCGAACATAATCGCATGTGATATCTGGATAGTTCAGCAGCCCGTAACTGCTTTGGATATGTAATTTGGGAATGCTTATACCTCTGTTTTTCAAAAGATTTACCAAGCCGTAAAAGCGGTCGATCTGGGTTTTTGTAAATGCGATATCATCAGGCAGCAAGCTGTCTGAACAACAAAGATGGGTGTACATTCCGCAGGGTTCAATGAACTGCATCCCAAAGATTTTAACAAGCTCTGAAACTGAATTGTAGGCGATTCCCAGCCGGTGCATCCCC
>DVND01000168.1 GCA_018714645.1 Candidatus Avimonoglobus intestinipullorum | reverse complement strand
AGCCCAAGGTCTCCACGGAGGGGATGTTGCGGATGATGGAGCCTTTCTGCGCCATTTTCGATACGCCGATTGCCAGCATGATGGTGACGATGGCGGGAAGCCCCTCCGGGATTGCCGCCACGGCCAGGCTCACGGAAATCATAAACATCTCAAAAGGCGGAATATGCTCAAAGACGCCGATGATGAAAATCACAGCGCAGATGGCGAGGGCGGCGATGCCCAGGACCTTGCCCACGTCGGATAATTTTTTCTGCAGGGGGGTTTCTTTAGAGTCGGTGGAGAGGATGAGCTGGGCGATTTTCCCCATTTCGGTCTGCATCCCTGTGGCGGTGACGACGGCCGTCCCCCGCCCGCCGGTGACGGCGGAGGAGGCCAGCGCCATGTTCTTGCGGTCGGCCAAAGGCGTGTGCTCCGGATAAACGCTCTGGGCGTTTTTGGAGACGGGCATGGATTCCCCGGTCAGGGCGGACTCGTCTGTTGTGAGGTTGACGGCTTCCAGGAGCCGGCAGTCGGCAGGGATCTGTGCGCCGGTCTTTAGAATGATAATATCCCCGGGGACGACCGCCGCCGCCGGTATGCTGGCAACCGCCCCTTCCCGGCGCACCAGCGCGGTGGGGGCACAGATTTTTTTCAGCGCTTCCAGCGATTTTTCGGCTTTGCTTTCCTGGATCACCCCGATGAGCGCGTTCATGACGACGATGACCAGAATGATGATGGGGTCGGCAAAATCCGCGTCGCCGTTCAGCAGTGAAATGCCAAAGGAAACCGCGGCTGCCGCCAGAAGGACGATGATCATGAAATCATTGAATTGCTCCAGGAACCGTTTTAAAAACCCTTTTCTCTTTTTTTCTGCCAGGCGGTTTTCACCGTATTGCTTCAGGCGCTTTGCCGCTTCCCGCTCCGAAAGCCCCTGTTCGCGGTCTGTAGATAGCGCTTTTAAGGTTTCTTTTTCAGACAGGTTGTGCCATGTCATGCATATTCCTCCTTGTGCTTGGTACATTGATACAGTCTATGCTACATCCTATTGGGACAACGGTGGATATATGCTAAAAAATTTTTTATGTCCCTCTTGAAAATACAGTATTCTGTGTTATAATAAATAATGATGGGAGGGGATTTTATGGCGCGAAAAAGCCGGCCGGTCAGCGCGGCGGGGATATACCATGTCATGCTCCGCGGGATAGGGGAGCTGTTTTTGGACGATGCGGATTACGGCGTGTTTATGGGATTGCTGGACAAGTATTTCCACGCCGGCGCGGTGCAGCTTTATGGATACCTGCTGCTGCACAACCGGGTGCATTTGATATTGTGCGAAACCGGCGGAAAAGCCGCGGCGGCGTTAAAGCCCATGAGCACCAGCTATGCCCGCTATTTTAACCGCACGCACCGGCGGGAGGGCAAGCTGTTTTATGACCGCTATAAAAGCACGGCGCTGGACGGTGCGGAGGAAACGGCAGAGGCGCTGCGGTTCATACATACGATCCCTCGCATATTAGGGCTGGGGGACTGGGCGTATTCAAGCCGCGCAGACTATTTGGGCGGCGGCGGGATCTGCGATACGGATGCGGTTGCCCGGCTCGTGGGGGCAAATACGGATTTGACCGGGCAGGATACGCCGCGGCTGGGTATGGATGATTATCAGCGGCTGACGGACGCGGAACTCGAGCGGTATATGCAGGCGCTGTGCGGGTATGATTTCGGCGGGTTTCAGAAGCTCTCCAAAGGGGAGAAAAACCGGGTATTGCAATTGTTGGGCGCACAAAAATGGGTCAGCATGGTGCGGCTGTCGGCGTTGTTGGATACCAGCGTGAACGTGATCGCGCGGAATAAACCGCCGGAAAGCCGTCGCAAACCCGAGAAAAAACAGGAAAAAAAGAAGAAAGAGGAGCTGAGCGTCTGGCTGTTATAGGCAGCGCTTGGGAAAAAGAATATGAAACTGAATTTGAAAAAATATGTTCCGTGGAATCAGGTGTGGAGCCTGTTGAAAGCACATTTGGTATTGAGCATTTTAAGCGGCCTGCTGGGGTTGATGGTGTTGATTTCCATTATCGCCAATCCCGTGGGGAACGCGATTTTCACAGGGATTATGATGGTCATTTATTTCTTTTCCATCTATGGGGCGGCGTCCAATTGCGCCTTGCGGGATTTGAAGCCATACACGGAAGAGGAGCCCTACCCGTGGAAAGGGCTGCTGCTGCCGGTGGGCATTATCCTGGCGACGCTGGCGCTTTGGGGGCTGTATCAGGCGGCGTGGCATTTTATGACCATTGACGGGAACCTGGCGACGGTAACGGGCATTGCCTGCAACGTAATCTTTGTGGTCTGGACGTTTATGTACAACGCCCTGATGGGGCTGCAAAACGGCGGTATGAACTGGTACGCATATGTGGTTGTGCTGGTTGTCCCGGTTGCCGCGTCCGGCCTGGGATATTATGCCGGATACCGCGGGTTTGACCTCTATGACAAGCTGATGCGCTTTGTCTATGAAAAGAAAAAATGAGAAGGACGCCAAAACCCCGTTTTTATGGCGGGAGGGCCCCGTCTGCGGAAGTGTCCCTTCCCGCCTGGAGGCGGTTTTTTCTGAATTTTAAGGGGGAAACGCCCAGTCTGTCTTTAAATGTTTTGCTGAAATAGGGGGCGCTTGAAAAGCCTGTCTTTTGAGAGATGTCCTCAATCGAACGATCTGTTTCAAGTAAAAGCCGGACTGCATAGTCGATCCTCCGTTCAGAAATATATGCGCCCACGGTGCAATGATGGTGCTTTTGAAAATTCTTATACAGCGTGCTCACAGAATATCCGATTCCGTCGGATATTTTTTTTATGTCCAATGGCTCGGAAAGGTGCAGGTTTATGAACTGGGCCGCTTTTGCAAGCACATCATTTTTGACGGGATAGAGCATTTTTTCCAGCAAAATGTATTTGGTAAGCATAACGGCAATGTTTATAACGCTGTTGATTTTCTTCTCGTCAAACAGGGGGAGCTGCTCATAGAAGCGGTTCATTTTATCCGCGTCGGCGGCGCATGCGGATGGTTTTGTGCGCGTGCGGTCCTTTTTCATCTGTCCTAAAATCAAATACCCGATTATTTTGTTTTCATAGGAAATAGGCACAGCTACATCGACCAGCCCGGCATGGCATATGTGATACTGCGCCTTCCGGTTTTTTTTGCATTTTTCCAACAGCTCTAAATCGGAACATTGGCATCCGTATTTCCCGGTCTCTGTGCTTTGAATATAGGCACAATACCTGTTTGGGATGCCGAGCCTCAAGTTCAAATGCATAAAATTTTCGTCCAAAATAGCTATATTGATACCCGTCACAGTTGAAAAGTCGTGCAGGGCCTGTTCCAG
>DVND01000167.1 GCA_018714645.1 Candidatus Avimonoglobus intestinipullorum | reverse complement strand
CTCGTATAATATATTTGTGATTATTTTTAAAGAAAATCACATAAAAAACTTGTTATCTCATAAGCCATATGAGATAATAGGCTTAGTACAGATAGAGGTCGTAGTTCACCACCTTGAAGCAACGTCTTCCTAACGAAAGAGTTACGCCTCTTCTTTACGGGCTTATGCGTATGAGCTGGATAGCGCACCGTCGCTGTATGTCTAACGAGGTTGTATCCTGTAAAGTTTTAGAGGTTTCAGACTTTATCTGCACAAATTTATTAACAAAAGCAGGTGTTTTTATGTTCTACATAGGTATTGATATTGCAAAACATAACCACGAAGCTTCTATTATTGATTCTAATGGTTCTTTGCTATGTGAAAGCATTTCATTTTCCAATTCCCAAAAAGGCTGTAAAAAACTTATCGCTTTACTTGAACGCTTTTCCATTGACGCCGACAACTGTATCATTGGCATGGAAGCTACAGGTCATTACTGGTTATCTGTCTATTCGTATCTATTTGAATTAGGATTTAATTTAAAAGTTATCAATCCTATTCAGTCTGAAGCTTTCAGAAAAATGTATATTCGTCAAACCAAGAATGACTCTAAAGATTCTTTTATCATTGCTCAGATTATGCGGTTCGGTCAATTTTCATCATCTTCGCTTTCTAATGAGAATGTTATGGCGCTTCGTCAGCTTTCGCGATACAGACTGTTTTTAGTTGACGATTGTTCTGACTGGAAACGCAAGGTTGTTTGTCTATTAGACCAAGTATTCCCTGAATACGGCTGCTTGTTTTCTGATACATTTGGCGTTACCTCTAAAGAATTACTCTTGCATTATCCAACACCGGAGGATATGCTTTCCATCAGCACAACAAAACTTTCTAACTTTATTTCTAAATGCAGTCACGGTCGACATGGCAGAGCAAAAGCAGAAGAAATCCAGAATGCCGCACAAAATTCTTTTGGAATTAAATTTGCTGCTAATGCTTTCTCTTTTCAGATTAAGCAAATGATTGAGCAAATTAAATTCATCGAAAATCAGCTTAAAGAGCTTGAAAAAGAGATAACAGAGCTTCTTGTACAGACAAATCAAGTCATTACAACCATTCCCGGCATTGGTAATGTTTTAGGGGCAATTATCATCGGAGAAATCGGTGATATTTCGCGTTTTGAGTCTGCGGCTAAACTCGTCGCATATGCAGGACTTGATGTGCGTATCAATCAATCGGGACAGTTCATCGGTACTCATATGAAAATATCCAAGAAAGGTTCACCCTATCTAAGGAGAGCTATTTGGACTGCCGCAAACCGCGCAGCTTTTGTTGACCCTGTCTTATCTGAGTATTATCAGTCATTACAAGCAAGAGGAAAACATCATTTAACCGCTATTGGAGCAGTTGCAAGGAAGTTATGCAATATCATATTCGCCGTATTGCGTGACGATAAACCTTACATCCCTATGCCAAACCATAACTAACTCTATATTTTTTGCGTAGGCTTGGGAATTTCTCCGAGGCCTTTTTGTGTTGCCATTTTACCTTCGGAAATATTTTTTATTTTTTTCTCTAAAAATTCTTGACTTTTTATAGCTGGTCTTTTTATAAAATTGCTTCCCACAAATCAGGATGCGGATTCGCAATCACTTCCGTATTAATCAGGACGCCATCCTTTGCCGCAATCCGCGCGCCGGCTTCCACAGCTGCCGTCACATCCGCCACCTCGCCCGTGAAACAAGCAAAACTCTTTCCGCCCATCCCACGTGCGATGCGCACTTCAATCAATTCCACCATTGCCGCCTTAACCGCCGCGTCCGCCGCCAAAATCGCAGACGCCGCCGTAAAAGTCTCAACAATGCCAAAGGCCTTGCGTTCCGTGGTTTGGGCGATTCCCGCCAACGCTTCAAACACCTTTTCGCCCAAACGCCCAATGACAAACTTGTCAATTAATGCATCCTCGGCAACAAGCGCCGCGCGGTCCACCGCCGCCTGGATTGCCGACAGCGCCCCGCCCACCAGCGTCACAAATTTCCCCGGGCACACAGAACCGGATTGCAGCAGCGTCACGCCCGCGCTTTTGAGCATTTCGTCCGTAACCTTGATCCCTTTGCTGACATTCTTTACTTCAATTAATCCCACAGAATCCATTCTGCAAATCCCCCTTTCTATGCCCGCCTGATGGTAATTTGGCGGCTGTCAACCGCCTGCACCACACCGTCGATGCTGGCGTGCATCGTCGTCCCCAGTGCGCCGGCCTCCGTCCGGGCGATGGCATCACCTATTTTTACTGCATCCCCTACTGCCACAACCGGCGCCGCCGGTTTCCCCACATGCTGGGATAACGGTATATACACATATTGCGGCGTAAATTTTATATAATCCCGTTTGACCTTCGGTTTCACATATTTGCGGATACCCAGCCGGTCAATCAGCATCTCCGACGGGATCAGCCGGTTTGTCCGTTCCGCCAGCGGCCGCTCCGGCGCTTTGTTATTGGTGCGCTTATACCCGTTTTTCGCCAACAGCCGTTTGGTCTCCATGGCAATCGCCTGCGGATCCAGCATCTGCTGGCAGCCGATAACCGTACAGACTCCGCAGCCGCAGCACAGGGAACTTTGCAAAAAGCTTTCTGTATCCAACACCTTGGAATGGGCCGCTGTATATAAGATTTTATGGGGTTCTATGGAATACCCCAGCAAATGCCGCGGGCAGACGTCTGTACACATGGTACAGTTGCAGCACGCCGCAGATGCGCGCTTCAGCGTCATGGACATGGGCGCCCGCCGCCGCTGGATGATGGAATGGGTCTCCGGGAATACCAAAAGCCCTTTGGTGGTCTTGGTGACCACATCCTGTTCCAAATCCACCAGCTTGCCCATCATCGGGCCGCCGTTGATGACCGCTTTTCCATCCAAATCGGTATATCCCAACTCCGCGAATAGCTCTGATATCTTCATCCCCACCGGCACCTTGACGGTCACATCCCGTTCCACATCGCCGCCGATGGTCACATATTTCTCCACCACAGGCGTTTTCTCATGCATGGCTTGATGGATGTTATACAGCGTTTCGGTATTAATTACCATCACGCCCACCATCACAGGAATACTCCCCTCCGGGATGATCTTCCCCGTCGTCTCATATACCAGCACGACCTCGTCCCCGGCCGGGTACACGTCGGGAATCTCCTTGATTTTGATATTGCTGCCTTCCAGCTCCGCTACAATCTGCGCATCCAGCAAATGCATATTCTTGCCCTTGATGCCGATGATCGCCTCGTCCGCGCCGATAATTGCAATCAAATCGCGCAGGGTCGCGACAGAGGATTTAAAATGCGTGGCCAAAATGTGATGGTCCACCATCATCAGCGGCTCGCATTCCGCCGCGTTTACAACGATCTGTTTAATTCCCCCCGAAAATTTCTGATGCGTGGGAAATCCCGCGCCGCCCGCGCCCACGATCCCGGCATCAAACACCAGCTTCTGCAATTCCTTGATATCCATACTGCGCCTCTTTTCAGCCCTGCTTTTCATCGACGATCCCAACAATGGTCGCGTCCACCGGCGCGTCGGGGTTCTGAAGCCCCAGCCGCGCCGCGCTTCCCGTGGCAATCAGCACTTTTTCGCCGATGCCCGCGCCAACGCCGTCCACCGCGATAAAATAGCTGTCCACCAATTTATCGTTTTCAATCGGCTGGACAATCATAAATTTATAGCCGACCAGCTTTTCATTTTTGCTTGTGGAAACAATGCTTCCCTTTACCTGCGCCAAAATCATAACAGCTGCTCCTTTATTTCGTCAGGATTTCCACATGGTCGCCGGTTTTGATACCGGCGGCGTTTGCGTCATCCGTGTCAATATGCATCTCCGTATTGAAATCCGCCCGCACCCGCACCTGCACATTATAGTACCGGGTCGGCTTCGCGTTCTGGATTTCAACGTCAACCAAATCATTATCCTTTATGCCGTACTGCTCCGCGTCCGCCGGCGTCATATGGATATGGCGGTTTGCGATGATACAGCCTTCGTTGAGGAACACCGTACCCTTTGGGCCGACCAGCGCCATGGGCGCGCTCCCCTTTATCTCACCCGACGGACGGACCGGCGGACTCACTTTCAATTTAAACGTATCGGTTCTCGATATTTCCACCTGCGAGTGCGAACGAACAGGGCCAAGCACCCGGACGCCCTCAATGCTTCTCAAAGACGGGCTCACCAGCGTCACGCATTCCTCTGCTGCGTACTGATCTCCCATCAACATTTTTTTCGGCGTTAATTCATAGCCTTTGCCAAACAGCGTTTCCAAATCCTCCTGGGACAAATGCACATGCCGCGCAGAAACGCCGACCCTGATGCCGGTATCCGCACCCTGCTCCTGTAAAATAGAAATCACGCTTTTTGTCACCAGGTCTACCAGTTTTTCATCAACCATGTTCAAACCCTCCAAAACGATTGGGTGTTATGATGAAACGGGGGCAGATATCGATCTGCCCCGCCCTCATGCCTCCTGCTTATTTCAAAGCCGGAAGGATTTTTTCCACATCGCCGTGGGGACGCGGAATCACGTGTACAGATACCAGCTCGCCCAGTCTGGAACCGGCAGCAGCTCCTGCATCTGTCGCGGCCTGCACCGCGCCAACGTCGCCGCGCACCATCACTGTTACCAGGCCGGAGCCAATCCGCTCTGTCCCGATCAGTGTCACGTTCGCAGCCTTCACCATTGCGTCTGCCGCTTCAATTGCAGCGACCAGCCCTCTTGTTTCCACCATGCCTAATGCTTCTACAGCCATTTTCTGTTCCTCCTATTTTCCGGCGGTTCCCGCCTATATTTTACTTCGTTTTTGCCGCGCCCCGTCTCGGTGCGCTTTTATCTGAAACCGCCCCTGCGGTTTTAGAACGTGTCCTCCTTGCCGCGGGGGCAGGCTTTGCCTCCGCCGGCACCGCGCCGACATGCGTCGCCGCGCTCTCCGCATTGACCGGCTTTTCATGCGCCGCATCCAAATGCAGGAATTTTAAAATCTCCGTGTGCGGCCGGGCGATGACCTCCGCCGCCTTCAAGCAGCCCAGGCTCTTCGCCAGCTCCGCCCCGGCGTCCACCGACGCCTGCACCGCCGACAATTCGCCCCGGACGACCAGCGTCACAAGCCTGCCGCCCAGCTTGCGTTCCGTTGCGACAAACTCCACGTCCGCCGCCTTTTCCATTGTATCCAGCACCATAATCGCGTGCCCCAGCGCCGAAACCTCAATCAGGCCCAATGAAAAGTCCATCAAGAACCATCCTTCCTTAAGCTTGTTTTAGATTGTCGGCAGAATTTTTTCCACATCTGCGTGGGGGCGCGGGATGACATGCTTTGCAACCAGCTCGCCCAGCTTTGACGCCGCTTCCGCACCAGCCTCTACCGCCGCTTTCACCGCGCCGACGTCGCCGCGGACAATGACGCTTACCAGCCCGGAACCGATTTTCTCCGTCCCCACCAGCACGACGTTCGCCGCCTTTGTCATCGCATCCGCCGCTTCAATGGACGCCGTCAACCCTCTTGTTTCAATCATTCCCAATGCTTCCATTTCATTTACTCCCTTCGCTTATGCGTTATTCTTGATATGCCCGACCCGGTCGCGCCCCACGCTGGACCGCAGCGCCATCTTCTGTGCGTCCTCCGTCGGCCGTGCGATAATATGCTTCTGGATCAGCCCCGTGCAGGCCTCCGCCGCACGTGCGCCGGCCTCCACCGCCGCTTCCACCGCGGAGACGCTCCCCTGTACCTTCACGCACATGATGAGCGGCACCTCCACCGTTTCCGCATTGGCGGGCTTGTTGGAGTCGATTGCAATCACCTTAACGTCCGCCGCCTTCGCCGCCGCATCCGCCGCCTTGATGGCACAGACAAACCCAAACATCTCTATAATCCCAATCGCTTCCATGGCTTATATCTCCTTATTCACGTAGGCGATTTTCAAACCCTTCTGCGCCACGTTGACCTCCATCGCCTCGTTCAGCTCATCAAGGCCAAAGCGGTGTGTGATTAAATCTGTGAGCGGGATGCCCATTTCACAGCACTGCTTCACAAAAGAAATGGTGTCCGGATATTCCAGCGCGCCGTACGTCCAGGAGCCGACAACCGTAATTTCCTTCTGGCAGATGTCAAAGTGCGGGTTGATGGAGCATTCGCCGTTGTTGACGAAAAAGCCCATTTCGCAAAGCCCACCGCCCTTGCGGACATATTTCCAGACCTCGGCCGCCGCCGGGGGCGCCCCGGTGCATTGGAATGCAAAATCTGCGCCCAATTCATGCGTGATCCCTTTCACGTAAGCGACTTTATCCTCTACGGAGTTATATTCCCTGAAATTAATCGTGTGGGACGCGCCCAAACGCTTTGCCATGTTCAACCGCTGCTCCGTCCCGTCGATGGCGACAATGTTCCTGTACCCGCGGGTTTTCAGCACCGCAATCACCATCAATCCCACCGGGCCGCAGCCCTGAATGACAATGGTTGCGCCCAGCGGCATCAGGCCCGTGTCCGTTCCGCGGCGCACCGCATGTACCGCCACCGCCGCCAGCTCAATCAGCATCCGCTGGTCGAGGCTCATGTCGGAAACGTTGAAAAACGTCGCGCCCTTTTCAATCAGCATGTGGCTTGCAAACCAGCCCTGCAGGTGATTGTCCGCCTTATCCGGCAGCAATCCCTGGATTTTCGCATTTTCACACAGGTTCGGCAGCTCCGGATGCAGCCTGCACATGGGGCATTCGCCGCAGACCGCAACGCTTGTCACGATTTTATCCCCAATCTTCACGGGGTTGCCCTGGGTATCGCATTTGATATTCTTCCCCATGGCGATAATTTCGCCCGTCCCCTCATGGCCCAGCACCACCGGCATCAGGCCGAAGGGGTCTTTGTTCCACTCATGCACGTCCGTGCCGCAGATGCCGCAGCCCTCCACTTTTACGAGGATGTCGTCATCGCCCACGGGCGGGATTGGATATTCCTTCACTTCCAGTTTATGTAGATCTGTCAGCACCGCGGCCTTGCCCGTTTTGGGCACGGCGCCCGCCTTTGCGGCAGGTGCGGATGCAGTCCCGTTCATCTCTTTGAGGACTGCCTGCACCAATGCGCTGAGTTCCTGTTCATTGATATTCAATTTCACTCAACTCCTTGTCTATATAATCGACAGATTGTCAACCAGTACGCACCGGCGCTGCCTGGTGAAGCTGCGCGCCGAGGTAATGCCCTCGCCGGTGGGCCCTGCAATTGTGAACGTGGTATGCCCCTCGCTGTTAAAGCCAATGCCCGCATAGCTGGGCGCATTTTTTACGAAAATCGTCGTGCAGACCGCTTTTGCATAGGCCGTCATGTGGTCCACATTCTTGGAATGCAAATGCGCCGAATGGCGGTTCCCGTGTTCTGCCTTGACTGCCATCTCCACCGTTTCCTCAAAGGTGTCGCACCGCACAATCGGCAAAATGGGCATCATCAGCTCCGTCTGGACGAATGCCTGGCTGAACTCGGTCTCGCAGATGATACAGCGGATATCGTCGCCCGCGTCAATCCCAATCTGCGCCAGGATTTTCTTCGCATCCCGGCCGACCCAGTTTTTATTGATCACCCGTTTGGGCTTTTCAGACGGGCTCTTGGCAGGGGCTTCTACCAAAACCACGTCCTCCAGCGCGCGCACCTGCGCGGCATTGATCAAATATGCCCCGTTTTTCTGCATACCGCGGATCAATTCATCCGCCACATTGTTCATCACGAAACACTCTTTTTCCGCAATACAGGGCAGGTTATTGTCAAACGTACAGCCGTCGATGATATCCTTCGCCGCCTTCTGGATGTCCGCCGTGTCGTCCACGACCACCGGCGGATTGCCGGCCCCGGCGCCAATGGCCTTCTTGCCGCTGGATAACAACATCTTCACAACGCCCGGCCCGCCGGTGGCCACCAGCATCTTCACAGATGGATGGTGCACCATGGTATTAGAGGTGTCCATGGTCGGGTTTGCCACCGTCGCCACAATATTTTCCGGCCCCCCTGCCGCCAGCACCGCCCGGTTCACCAAATCCACCGCATATGTAGATACGCGCTTCGCGTGGGGATGCGGGTTGAACAGCACACCGTTGCCTGCCGCCAGCATCCCGATGCTGTTGCAGATCACCGTACAACTGGGGTTCGTACTCGGCGTAATCGCGCCGATGATGCCATACGGCGCCATTTCCACCAGCGTCAGGCCGCGGTCGCCGGACAGCGCCCGCGTCTCCAAGTCCTCCGTCCCCGGCGTCTTGTCCGCCACCAGATGATGCTTCAATATTTTATGGTACACATTCCCCATTTTGGTTTCCTCAACCGCCATTTTTGCCATGGTCTCGGCCTCCGCATGGGTCAGCTTCCGTATTTCCTTAATAATGTTTTCCCGCTGTTCTTTATTATAATTCCGAAATACCGCATACGCCTTGTTGCAGGCGTCAATCGCTTCCTCCATCGTGCCAAACACGCCAATTTGTTTTGGCTTGCTGGAAGAAGCACTGTCCATCCCGGAAATCACTTTTTTCACAATCTCACTGATTTGACGTTCGTCAATCATAAGTTGAGCCTCCCTTCCAGATACATCGCCCCGAACCGCGCAAAGGCGATGTCTTCTTCTGCCGTGCCGCCGGATACGCCAAGCCCCCCGGCGACGTTCCCCCCGATGATCAGCGGCTCGCCGCCGCCCAGGAGCATTAATTTATTGCTGTCCGTCGGCGTCAGGCCGTCCAGCGTGCCGCCGCGGGATTCCGCCAGCGCCACATGGGTCGGCATTTTCAGCGATACCGCCGTATAGGCCTTATCCTGCGCAATCTGCCGGCTGGCGATAAATGCATTTGGCATTGCATGGAGCAGCATCAGCGTCCCGCCATCGTCTACAATGGCGACGACCACCTGTTTCCCCAGCTCCTCCGCCCGTTTTTCCACGGCCAGCGCAATTTCCTTTGCCAACCCCAACGTCAGCACTTCTGCACTTCCGGGAGCCGCCGGGATTTGCGGCCGCCGTTCCTCTGCCGCATAACAGGCAAAGGCATAGGTCAAATCGCTCAAGCGGTTCAGATATGTAAACGTTACCCCGTGGATTTTCCCCATCGGCAGCAGCTTTGCTGCAATCCGTTCCGCCCGCCGGACGACCGTCCGCGCCAAATCCAGCTGCGCTGAAACCAGGTTTTTCCCCGGCAGCGTGAATCCGGAAAAGCCCCGGGGCTGGTATTTATCGGTCAATTCCTCCACAGCCCTGACACAGGCCTCCGTCACTGACGGTTCCCCGCCGGCCAGCTCGCCCATGAGCCCAACCATCTTTTTCTGCACCGCCTCAATGTCGCTGTAAAGGGCCTTATCATGAAGCTGCGCCTTTGCCACGCCGAGGCTGGACGTAAACTCGTCCAGCGTGCCAAGCAGGTGGATCAAATCGTCCGACTTGGCAATATGCTTGTTATGTACCGTTTGCGTATAGCCCCTGTCGCCATACCCGGTGTACAATTTGGAATCACCCATCAAACTCCAGTCCTTATTGATTGTATTTCGCCAGGACACGCTTGGTCACTTCGGCGACAATATCCTCGATATCCTTGTCATTCCCGCCGCAGGCGCAGCCGCTGTGCAGCTTTTCCTCGGCTTCCGTCGGCGTCAGATCCTTCACGGCATCCCCGCCTTCATAACAGCTGGGGCAGAGCTTTTCCATCGGGTGCTTGCCCGGTACGCCGAAAGTCTTGCGCAGGTCGATGAGTTTCTTCACCTGGCCGCAGGGGATTTCCTTCTCCCCGCCCAGCATCCGCGCGTGGAACAGCAGCTTTGCATAAAACTCCGTGGATTCCATCCGGAAGAACGCGGTGTTCAAATCGCAGCCGAAGCTCAGCGCGCCGTGATTTGCCAGCAGGATCGCGTCATAGTCCTGCAAATAGGGCATCAGGGAATCGGGGATTTCCATCGTGGAGGGCGTACCATATTCCGCAATCGGGACCGCGCCCAGGAAGATGACCGCTTCCGGCATGATCAGCTTATCCAGCGGGATGCCCGCAATGGCGAAAGAGGTGGCGATCGGCGGATGCGCATGCACCACCGCGTTGACGTCCGGCCGTTCCTGATACACCCGCAGATGCATTTTGAATTCTGAGGACGGCTTCCACTTGTTCTGCTCCTTCAGGTTGCCCTGGCCGTCTACCTTACAAATCATCTCCGGCGTCATGTAGCCCTTGCTCACGCCGGTGGGCGTCGCAAAAAATGTATTTTCATCGACCTTTACCGAGATATTCCCATCGTTGGCCGCAACGAACCCATCTTGATACACACGCCTCCCGATTTCACATATTTCCTTCTTGATCTCATAATCAGACTTATACATGTGTTTCCCTCCATCGCGCAATGCGCATATAAATATTTGTTTTGTTTTG
>DVND01000166.1 GCA_018714645.1 Candidatus Avimonoglobus intestinipullorum | reverse complement strand
AAGCGCAACGGCCGCCCGCCCCATCGGCCGTTCCGGCCGTTCCCGGATCGCCGCCTTTACCAGCCAATGCCAGCGTTCCTTGTCCTGCCGGTACACATGGTATGAGTGGCTGTTGCCCAGGTATTTATTGCTCGACGGCGGGATGTCCCCGATCACCAGCTTCATCTGCCCCCCTCCTTCTTACAGTCGCATACGCAGGGCACGTCCACCCATTCCCTCCAGATTTTCCGCTGCATTTTCAGCGGCTGCCCGCAATTTGGGCAGAGTTTTAATATTTTTATGTTTTTCACCATCATGTCCCCTCCTATCCGCCAAGCATCTTTTTCCTGGCAAGCTGCTCCAATTCGTCATGCGCAAGCGCGTCGCCGAATGCGGCCGGATGCTGTTCCCGCTCTTTCTTCAGCTTGTCAGTTACCCAGGATAAAATCGCCCTGTAATCGGACTTGTACGTCTTCCCCGTAGAACCCTTGTAGTTGTCCAAAATTTCAATCAAGCGCTTCGTGTCGCTTTCGCCGAACTTGCCAACGAGTGACGCATATTCGCCATTGGTCATTGCCACAAATTCTGCGAACGGGACTTTGACGGGCTTTTGTTTTTTTGGGGGGTTTGGGGGGTATATGTATCATCTACATCCTCATCTACATCCTCATCTACATCTACATCTACAGTATCATCTACATCTACATTAAGCTTTTTTTGCTTTTCTGAAAAACCTTTTGCTTTTTTTGCTTTTGTTTGCTTTTCCGAAAAACCATTTGCTTTTTCATCTTCTTTTTTCGGCCTGCCGCCCTGTTTCCCGGCAGCCGCCCGCTTCTCCACAGTCTTTTTGTACTTCTCTGCATCGCGCTCCATCTGGCATTTGATAAACGAAAACGCCATTTTCACCATGCCGGAAAGCGCCGGTTCTTCGCCTGTCCTGTTGTAAAAAAACAACGCTGTGACAAGTTCCCCCTTTTCTTCGTCGGTCAACAGGTTAAAATGTTCTTCATATTCCTGATAGAGGATAAAGCTGTTTTTCTCACTCATGTTACACTCCCTTAAAACAGCAGATCCCCGTCGTCTGCCGGCACAAATCCAAAGCTGTCAAATTCATCAAAATTCGGAGCACCCTGGGCTGCTGGCTGCTGCCCGTACCCGCCGCCAAAGGGCTGCCCATAGCCACCGGCCGCCCCCTGCGGTTCCGGCGGATACGCATACTCGCCCGGATTTGCCCGGACGCTGCCTCCCGTCCCGGCCTTCTCTCCAGTAAAATGCACTTCATCCACCAAAACCTCCGTGGCGTACTGCCGCTTGCCGTCCTGCCCGTCCCAGCTCCGGGTCTGGATGCTCCCAACGACTGCGATCATGCTGCCCTTGCGGAAGTATTTGCAGATAAATTCCGCCGTCTGCCGCCACGCCACACAGCTGATGAAATCCGCCTGCTGCTGGCCCTCCTTTGCAAACCGCCGGTTGACGGCGACTGTGAAGCTGACAACAACCGTCCCCTGCTGTGTGCGCCGCAATTCCGGGTCTTTTGTCAGCCTCCCCATTAAGATTGCCTTGTTCATGATACATCCTCCAAACTAATTTGATTTTGATCTGTTGTGTCCGCTGCCCTCCGGTATGCCCGGGCAAGCAGCCGGATTGCCTCCCGCAACGTTAACCGCCTTAACATCTTCAACGCCTTAAACAAGATCTTCATCGCCCGGTGCAGTTCCTGCTGCCCATAGGCTTCCCGCTGTTCGTCCGTCCCAAGCACATATCCGCCGCCATCCTGCAGATTGATAATGTTGTACCCCTGCTCCTGCAGCTTTGTAACAATCCTGCGCGCCTCCCGGTCGGAGCCGCACCCCAGCACATATTTGAGCCGTTCCCGCCGCACCGGCGTCCGGAACGCCTCCTCGATGTATTCCCGTGTCAATACCATGTCCTCACCCACTCACAAATAGTTTTTTCCGAAAATCTCCGTAAACTTCTGCTTGCTCCATCCATAGTGCTTCATGGCGGCCCGCTGGGCCTCTTTTTTCAGCTCCAGACTCAAACGCGCCCCGTTTTTCCCGTGGACGCCCTCGTCCGACGCATTGTGCTTTTCCGGCACAAGCCACACCTTCAGCCCGTATTTCTCCGACAACCTCCGGTTTTTCCCGCCGAAAATATGGTGCTCCTGCAGCCCGGTTGTCCGCTTTGTGATGTAGCACTCCTTTTTATCCTGCATGATGCTTTTCATCGTATTCCTCCCATAACTGCAGCATGTGCGACAGTTCTTCCGGCGAACGCGTTTCAATGCCAAATGTTTTGCATTCATATACGATACGGTCAATCAAGCACGCCATCTGCTTTTTGTCGTATACGCTGCTGCCGTAGTATAAAATCACATTGACGCACCCGTCAAGTTTGCTTGGGAACCGTTCTGTCTGCCAGCCGATGCCGTTTCGTTCCCATACGCTGCACAGCTTGTCCGCAGCTTCCTTTTGGACGCATATGGTTTCGCTGTTCCCTGCAATGTCCCGTATCATTTCCCTGTATATGGTGGCCTTGTCTGCTTGTGTTGCCTCGGAAAGGCGTTCCAGTAATACCCAGCAATAGGCGTTTGCATCCAGCGAACGCTTCCTGCGCCACGGGCTGATTTCAACAAGCACGGTTTCTTTCATGTCATGCAGCTTGTTTACGAACTGCCGGACGGCGCTGCTGCTCTCCCGGTCTACCCGCAGCATGATTGTGAATTCCCCGGTGGCGTAGTCCTGTGTAATCCGGGGCTTGTGCGTTTTAAACCGCGCTGTGTCCGCCCTGTTCATACTGCGCCTCCCGCTTTCAGGATCTCGCCGTTCAACATATCGCACGCCCGTTCCACGTCTTCCGCCGAAAATCCCGTGATTGGTTTCCTGATTTTGCGCTCCAGGCTTTTATGTACCGACGCCTCTTCATAACCGGTCATGCCGCAAAGCGTGCGGATCAGCTCATACATGTACGCCACCCGGTCAGGGTCACGGGGTGTGCTCTGGGGTTTGGTTTCATGATTGTACTTTGTTTTGTCCTTGTCCCAATACACATCTGCGCCAAAGCCCAGCGACTTGCAGGCCACGGATATAGCGTCTGTATACGCTTTTTTGTATGCCTCATCATCCACATAAGGCCCGTTTTTTTCCTTTGCAATCAGCATCGAACCGCCCACACCGAAAATCGGCGCACTCCAAATGTCATCGTTTTTTACATAGAGTTTTAATGTGCATACCACAACTGCCAGCCCTATTGCGGGAACCGTTTCATAAACAATGTCATCCGTTTTCCAGCCCGTCCCGCATGGGCCGAATTCCTCCGTCAATTTCTTGATGCGCCACATGGGGTTGATGTCTGTCATGCCGGAAAGCCGTCCGCCTGTGATCTTCTTTTTCGCCTCGTCCGGGACGGCCCGCACCCGGTTATATAGCTCCAGATTGTCCATCTTCACACCTCGATTTCATCCATTGTTTTTCCCGTCGCCGCACAAATCTCGCGGACGGTGTTGGTAAATTGCTTTAATTCCGCTTCAATCGCCCTTTTCTTCTCGTTCAGGCTCCTGATTTCATCGGCAATTATTGTTAAGTCGACCACCAGCTTTTCGATCTCGCTCATCGCAAATACTCCTTTAATTCTTGTTTTACATCCAGATTGTCCACGATAAACTCCAGCAGCTCCATCGAAAGCTGCAGCATAACATCTTTGGGATACAATCCGGCCATGTTCCGGGCGGCGTGCCTGATGTTCTCCTCCACCTCGTGTTCCAGGCAGTCCGGGCAATACCACAGGCCGCCGGATTTGTACTGCGCCGCTGCATAGCCGCACTCCGAACAGCGCGGCGTATCCTCCTCCGCCCATCCGTATACCGGCCCCGTCCGCTGCCGCTCCAGCTCCAAGACCGCTTCCATGCTGTCATTCGGTATCATTTTTCCGCTCCTCCCCTCTTGACAAAATCTCCTTGTTGGGGTATAATGGCAATGTAATACTTACCAAACACCCCCACCCGTCCGGTTGCATTGCCGTGCTGCCGGGCGGTTTTTTTTTGTTATACTTCAATCCCTGTCACCTCTTTAAATATCCTTGCGTCAAAATTCGGCAGATCAAGCACCTTCTGTCTGTCCGCAGCATCGAGTTTGTCCCACATCATCCTGCATGCCGTTTTGAAAGGCACCGTCTTTAAGTACCCGCCTGTTGTTTCGTGCTCCGGGTGCTGTT
>DVND01000165.1 GCA_018714645.1 Candidatus Avimonoglobus intestinipullorum | reverse complement strand
ATAAAGATATTTGCCAGCGGGATCAAAAAATTGATGACAAATACGCAGGCCGCGCCCCAAGCCAGGGAAAAGGGCAGACAGATATATCCGTTTAAGTTGAACCGGCGGTGAGAATAATCCCACCACCGCTGATGGAAAACTTTTTCCAGGACAAACCCCGTCAGCCATTTCAAAGCCGACGTTAATAATACCGAGCCGACAAACAGCATCATAAAGCTGTCCGACAGCGGGCGGAGCAGGTAATACACCAGCACCACGCCAAAGCCGTAAATCGGGCAGACGGGACCGTTTAACAGCCCGCGGTTGATGAATTTCCCGTGGAGCACCGCTTCAAAAGCCACCTCCACGCACCAGCCCAGGAACGCAAAGATAAAGAAATACCATAGGAACTGATACACTCAAACACGCCCTTCCCCACAATGTATAATTAATAGTGCCCAATTTTTAATTTTATAATCCCAGCATAAATCCGTAGATGAGATCAGAAGCGTCCGGGAAGTCCTCGTGGGCGAAATCAGGATAAATGTACATTTTTTTATTGCAGGTCATTTTGTTATATGCCGCAAACTGCGAGGACGGCGGGCATACTTCATCCATCAGGCCTGTGAAGAAGATGGTGTCCGCCTTGATGCGCGGCGCCAGGAACTGCACGTCGATATATCCCAGCCGTGTGAAAATTTCGTCCTCATGTTCATGGCGGGGGTCAAATTTACGAAAGTAGTCTTTCAATTCCCCATATGCGTTTTTTGCCAGATCCATTTCCCAGACGCGCTTATAGTCGCACAGGAACGGGACGTGGGGCGCAATACGCTTGATCCGCGGCTCCAAAGCCGCGCATGCCAGCGTCAGGCCGCCGCCCTGGCTCCCACCAAACGCGCCGACGCGGGTTTCGTCCACCAGATCCATATCCATCACGATTTTTGCAAGCAAAGCGGTGTCCAGAAAATTCTGGCGGAATAGCAGGTTGTCCTCGTGGTCAGAGAGGCCGCGTATGATAGAACCGTTCTGCGTCGTCCCTTTTACGCCGCCCACATCCTCGGACTTCCCGCCCTGGCCGCGGACGTCCATTGCCGCGACCACAAAGCCGGAGGCGGCGTAAACCAGGTACTGCGACCAATCGCCGCTGCTTCCGCAATAACCGTGAAATTGCAAAACGGCAGGGCCGGGAGCGGTCCTGTTTTTTGGGATCAGCAGTTTCGCGTAAATACGCGCGCCTTTGGTGCCTGTGAAATACATGTCGAAGCAATCCGCCACGGGGGACTGAAACGCCGCCGGGATCAATTCCACCTGCGGGTCGACAGCGTGCATTTCCTTGAGGGCGCGCTCCCAGTATGCGTCAAAATCCGCCGGGCGCGGCGTGCTGCCCGTATATTCTTTCAGTTGCGCAGGTTTCATATCAAGCTGCATGGTATGGCCTTCTTTCTATTTATTATATAAATAGAATTTTACATGAACCGGCAGAATTTGTCAATGGATTTCCCGCAGAATCTCATTCGCCCACATTGTAGATGTGCAGGCAGCGGTAGGCGTTGTAATTATAGGTGGACAGCGGCCGGAAATCCGCATCGTTTGTATGTGCGGCCAGCAGTACTGTATCGGGCGTACGCAGCCCCACATCGACGACTACCGGGGAGTGGTCAAAGGCGCCTGCGCCCCGGAACCGCAGCTGGATGATATCGCCCTTTTCAATCTGCCGCAGGCCCGTTTCTTCCGCCTGCGGGCCGGCACCCCTGTTGTTGATTAAAAACCTGTAAAGCTCGTTTACCCCCGTCCAAGCCGGGGCGCGGTTATTTAAAGAGATGTAAAACCATCCGAAGGTGGGGGTGAAATTCATGACGCCCGCGCCCGCGTACAGCACCTGGGAGGCGAAGTTGGTGCAGTCGCCGCCCAGATTGGAAAAATCGTAAAATGCGGGATTGCGCCCATAGGCCCATTGATGTGCATAGGCCACCGCTTTTTCTCTGTTATACAACATTATATCAAATCCTTTCATGGTGTTTTACTATCAGCATACTGGATTTTTGGAAAAAGGTGCAGCATCTCTTGAAATAAATACGGTTTTGATATATAATAATGCCATTCTATAACAGGAGAATAATTATGATTATCAAGATGGCGGATTTAGTGATTGACATGCGGATCAAAAAGGCCTATACGGCGGATATGTGCCAAGCGTATATATATACCGGGCTGCGGCCGGTGGATTTTGTAGTGGAATCCACCCGGGAGCTGATGATCAGGGAGTATCAGGAGAATCCCGGATATGCGTTGGACTATTTGGAGAGTCTGTGTATTTACCGGCAGATTTGTGAAAAAATCCTGGATTATGACGGGATGCTGCTGCATGCGGCGGCGGTGGCGGTGGACGGGCAGGCGTATTTGTTTTCCGCCCTCAGCGGGACGGGGAAAACCACGCATATGAGGCTTTGGCTGGAAAAATTCGGGGATCGGGCGGCGGTGGTGAACGGCGATAAGCCGCTGCTGCGGAAGCTGGACGGGGTGTTCCACGCCTGCGGCACACCGTGGAGCGGGAAGGAAGCCTTGAACACCAACATGACGGCCCCCATCCGGGGCATTTGTATCCTGGAGCGGGCGCAGCAGAACTGGATCAAAAAAATCACACCGCAGGAAGGCCTGCATACCATGCTGACCCAGACCATGCGCCCGAAAAATGCATCGGGCATGCAAAAGATGCTGGGCATCCTGGATGACCTGCTGCGCACGGTGCCGCTGTACCGGCTGGGCTGCAATATGGAGCCGGAGGCCGCAGAGGTGGCGTATAACGGAATGCAATAAAAAATCCCCTGCCGGGGATTTTTTATTGTTCAAATATTTTTTTTGCCCTGTCCAAAATACCTGCCCCATATGCCAGCACAACGCCGTAATTGGTGATGGGCACGCCGGCATCGTTGCAAAAGGCAATGCGGTTTTCCATGGATTTGGAATTGATCATACAGCCGCCGCAGTGGATGACCAGATCGTAGGAGGATAAATCGGCGGGGAAATCGTGATACGCATAAAAATCGAAATGGAGCTGTTTTCCCGTGACCTTTTTTAACAGGTTCGGGATTTTGACCCGGCCGATGTCCTCATGGGAGGTGTTGTGCGTACAGGCCTCTGCCATCAGGATCCTGGAACCGTCCGAGAGCCCTTCAATCGCATCGGCGCCCCGGATCAACTGCTTCAAATCCCCCTTCATACGCGCCATCATCATGGAAAACGACGTCAGCGGCACAGCCTGGGGAACCAGCTTATCAACAAAGGCAAAAGCCTGGGAGTCCGTTACCACTAAATCCGGGGCGCTGTAGTCCGCAAGCGTCTGTTCCAATTCCGTATCGCGGCACACAATGCAGCGGATGCCATGATCCAAACAGTCCCGCAGGAACTGCACCTGGGGCAGGATGATCCGCCCTTTGGGCGCTTCGGAATCGATGGGGATGACCATGACGACGGTGCTTCCCGCCGGCAGCAGGCCGCCCACCATAGTTTCTTCCTCCGGCTTGAGCCGGGAAAGCTGTTCCAGCAGCGCCTGCTTTAAGGCGGCGATGGAGGCGTCGTCATAGACCGAGACAGAGAGGCTTCCGGGATACTGTTCCCGGTAATCCGCTTCGGACGCATCCGCCTTGGTGAATACCAATAGATGGGGGATGTGCAGCCGTTCAAAGGCCTGCACCGCTTCCCGGTATGCCGCCGGGTCGAATTGCGTACTGTCCGCAGCGTACAGCGCAAAATCTGTCCGGTTCAGGATTTTTTTCGTTTTTTCCATTCGCTGCGCACCGATTTCTGAAACGTCCCCCAGGCCGGCGGTGTCGGTGAGCGCTACCGGGCCGAAGGGGAGCAGCTCAAAGGCCTTGGTGACAGGGTCGGTGGTGGTGCCTGAAACATCGGAAACAATCATAAAGTCCTGCCCGATGATTTTATTAAACAGCGCGGATTTCCCGGCGTTGGTATTCCCGAAAATGGTGACGTGGGTCCTGAAGGCCAATGGTGTTTTTTCCATGCAGTTCATTCCTTTCAAAAAAGCAGGGGAGCCGGCGCTCCCCTGCTGTGCAGTTTAATTTACCTGTACCGGCGTTGTGTCGATGTAAAGCTCTTCAGAAGCCGCAAGGGTCGGGGTTTCTGCTGTGGGTTCCTCCCCTTGTTGGATGGTGAGCCCGGTGTCATACCCGCGGTCGGTGATACGGTCGGAGAGGGAAAACTCTGCGGGGCCATCCGCCAATGCGGTGAAGGTCACGGTGGCGATGACGCCGTCAGAGAGCTGTTCGATCACATCCGCATTCGGATAGAAGATATAAGCCAGCTTCAGGGAATCCTCTTTAAAGGAGGGGTTCGAGCCGCCGATATAGCTGCCGCTTTCAGGTGTGACGCCGTTTACAACAGGTGTGTAGCTGGTAAAGGAGAATTTTGACGCGTCATAGAAGATACCCGCGGTCAGGCCGGTGTAATAGATGTCATCCCCCAGGCTTTGCGCGTTGGACAGGTTGATGGACAGCGTGACGGTATCGCCCGCCTGCACCGTCTCCTTGTCCGCCGTAAGCGTCAGGTTGGGGAGCGCGGTTTTTGCATCATAGGCTGCGCCGGATGCCTCCTCCGCTGATTCAATATAGTTTTGGCGCTGCTGGGTGGTGATGTCCACCAGCTGCTGCTCCTGATCCCAATCCACGATGGCGTTCAGCGATTCGGAAACCGCCCGCAGGGGGATCATCGTCCGGTCGTTTATCAGCTGGGGCGCGGCATCCAGCGCCACTTCCTCCTTTTCCGGGTTTAAAAGGCTGGTGGTATATGTATAGACCAGCATGGTGGGATCGCCGATGTTCAATTCCAGATGGATGACGTTATTGTACGAATCTACGAACACTTTTTTCGTCTCTTGCCGCCATTCCACGGTTGCGCCCATTGCTTCAAATACGCCCCGGGCGGGAATTAATATGCGGTTTTCTTCTTCCAAGAGCACCGGCTTTTGATCCTCAAAATGGATGAGGCGCCCGTCCACGCGGATCGCCGGTTCCGTTTCCGCAGCAAATGCCGCGGCGGATGCTGAAATAAGCACTGCCGCCGCCAGGGCCAGGCAGGTTGGTTTATGTTTCATATGCTTGTCCTCCCAAAATAAATTGATACATTGA
>DVND01000164.1 GCA_018714645.1 Candidatus Avimonoglobus intestinipullorum | reverse complement strand
GATTGCGTCGCAGGCGGCGGATAACCTGCTGGATATCAACGGCATCAAGGCCGCGTTTGTGGTATATCCCATGGAAAACGAGGTGTTTGTCAGCGCGCGGTCGCTGGGGGAAGTGAATGTACAGGTGATCGTGGAAAAGCTGGGCGGCGGCGGACATATGAGCGTTGCCGGCGCGCAGATCAAAGGATTCTCGCCCTTTGAGGTCAGCATTCAGCTCAAACGGGCAATAGAGGACTATATTGAAGAAAACAAAAAAGCGTAACAGAGAAAGGGCAGGGTTTGCTATGAAAGTCATTTTAAACCAGGATATTAAGGGACAAGGGAAAAAGGGGCAGTTGGTGGAGGTTTCCGACGGATATGCCCGCAATTACCTGCTGCCGAAAAAGCTGGCAAAGGAAGCCACAAAAGAAAACATCAATGTGATGCAGGGGCAGAAGGAATCCGAGGAATTCAGGAAAAAGAAGGAATTGGAGGAGGCGCAGGAAATTGCCAAGCAGATGGAAACGCTGACCGTGAAGCTGTCTGCAAAGGCCGGAGAAAACGGCAAGCTGTTCGGCTCCATCACCTCCAAGGACGTGGCGGAGGCGCTGACGATGCAGCATCACATCAAATTGGATAAAAAGAAGTTTGTATTGCCGGATGGGATCAAGACGCTGGGGACAACGGAGGTGGATGTAAAAATCCACACAGGCGTGACCGGCAAGCTGAAGGTGCAGGTGGAAAACCTCTAAAGAAAGGGCGGTGGAAGGACGATGGCAGAATTGAATATGGAGCGCGTCCTGCCGCATAATAAAGAGGCGGAGCAGTCGGTGATCGGCAGCGTACTGACTAGCGGGAAGAGCGTTGCAGCTTCCGCGGAAATCATCAAGGCAGAGGATTTTTATTTTGAACAGAACCGCGCGATTTACGCCGTGGTTATGGAACTGTTCAATGAAAATGTGCCGGTGGATATCGTGACGGTGTCGGACCGGCTCAACCAGAAGGACCAGTTGGACGCCATCGGCGGGATCACCTATCTGAGCATGGCTGCCACCAGCGTTCCTACGACGGGCAATACGGAATATTATGCAAAAATCATTAAGGAAAAAGCAGTCCTGCGCCGCCTGATTCAATCGGCCAAGGCAATTTCCGACATGGCTTATCAGGAAAGCGACCATCTGGAGCAGATTTTGGAGCAGTCGGAGCAGTTGATTTTCGGCGTGGCTGCGGAAAAGGAACAAAATGACATCGTGCCGATCCAGGAAGTGCTGATGACGGCGTACCAGGACATGGTGGAGCATGCCTTGAACAAGGGGAAGCTGTCCGGCGTGCCCACGGGGTTTGATGAGCTGAACCGCCGCACCGGCGGCCTGCACGGCGGGGAGCTGATTATCGTGGCGGGACGGCCCGGCATGGGGAAATCCAGCTTTGCCGTCAACATCGCGGAGCATGCCGCCATCAATGAGGGCACGGCGGTGGCGATTTTCAATCTGGAAATGTCCAAGAGCATGATTGTCAACCGGATCCTGTGCAGCCAGGCGTTGGTGGATTCCAACGCGGTGCGCATGGGGGATTTTTCAGGCGAGGATTGGCGGCAGATCGGGGCGGTTGTGGACAAGGTGGCCATGGCGCCGATTTTCATTGACGATACCGCCACCATTACGGTTTCTGAGATCCGCGCGAAATGCCGCCGGCTGAAGCAGACGAAAAAGCTGGGGCTGGTTATCATCGACTATTTGCAGCTGATGCAGTCCAGCGGGCGCAGCGACAACCGCCAGCAGGAGATATCGGAGATATCCCGTTCGCTGAAGGTGTTGGCGAAGGAATTGGATATCCCGGTCATTGCGCTGTCCCAATTGGCGCGGACGGTGGAATCCCGCAGCGACAAGCGGCCGATGCTGTCGGACCTGCGTGAATCCGGCGCGATTGAGCAGGACGCGGATATGGTGCTGTTTTTATACCGGGACGAATATTATAATAAGGATTCGGAAGAGAAAAACATTGCAGAGTGTATCATCGCCAAGCAGAGGACCGGCGAAACAGGCATGTTCAAACTGGGCTGGCAGGGCCGGTATACGAAGTTTGTCAATATTGACTATACAGCGAAAGAAGAATAATGGATATTTTAAAGCAGGTTCAAAATACAATAGATGCATATCAAATGCTGGGGCGGGGGGAATCCGTGCTGGTCGCATTGTCGGGCGGCAGTGATTCCGCCACGCTTTTGAGTGTGTTGTGCCGGCTGCGCGAACAGTATGGGCTGCGGATTTATGCGGCGCATGTAAACCACCATTTGCGGGAAAACGCTGGGCAGGATGCAGAATTTGCACAGGAGTTGTGCGCCTCTTTTGGGGTGGAATGCATGGTGCATGATGCGCAGGTGCGGGATTATGCAAGGGGGCAGGGTATATCGGAGGAACTCGCCGGGCGGGCGCTTCGGTATGCCTTTTTTGATGCAGTCAGGCGGGAGCGGGGCATTGATAAAATCGCCACGGCCCACAATCAGAACGACGCCGCTGAAACGGTGCTGATGCACCTGATCCGCGGCAGCGGGCTGGACGGCCTGGGCGGGATCCCATATGTACGCGGCGCGGTGATCCGCCCGCTGCTGGATTGCAGCAAGGCGGAGATTGAAGCGTATTGCAAGACATTCCAGATTCCGTATGTGGTAGACGAGACCAATTTTGAGACGGATTATACGCGAAATAAAATCCGCCTGGAATTGATACCGCAAATTGAATGCATCAACCCCAATTTTATTGAGACGGCGGCCCGCAATGCAAAGATTTGCGCACAAGAGGCAGATTTGCTGAACCGGCTGGCGGAACAGGCCTGCGGGCGCTGTGCGGCGGGGAGGCGGCTGGATTTGGAGGCGTTCCGGCGAGAGGAGCCGTGTATCCGGCGGCGGGTATTGCAGCTTTTTTATAAAAATTACGTGGGCACGGCGCAGAATTTGGAAGAAAAACACATTGAAAATATGTTAAAACTTATAGAATCGCAGAAAAACGGCAACAGTATTGATATAGGCCGTCAGACGGCGGCATGGATCGAATACGGCGCCCTTGTTCTGGGGAAAAAGGAGCGGCGCGCCGCGTTTGCCTATCAATTGGAGCCGGGCGTTCTGACGCATATCCCGGAAATCGGCGCGTCGGTGCGGGTATCAGCCTGCGATGCCGCGGCGGAAGGCGTATTTTGTTTTTCTGCCGATGAGGAGCGCGGGATTTGGCTGCGGTCGCGCCGGGACGGCGACGGATTTTACCCGGTTGGTATGACGGGGCGGAAAAAATTGTCGGATTTTTTCATAGATCAAAAAATCCCGCGAAAGGAGCGGGAGAAAATCCCGCTGCTGGCCTATGGAGACGAGCTTGTATGGGTTGTGGATCATCGGCGGGACCGGCGGTTCCTGCCGTGTTTGGACAAAAAATTCACATACGCGGTTGAAATTTTCAGAGATTTGTGATAAAGTATGTGCTATCTGGTAAAATAGGAGGGAATGCATTGCAGGATAAATTAAAGACCGTTGGTTCATGGCTGTTGATGATTGTGATTCTTGTCATGATTTATTCCATGGTGTCTTCATACATGAGGCAGGGCGATCATGAGGTCTACTCCGATTTGATAAATGCGATAAAGGCAGGCGACGTCAGCAAACTGGAGGTTGGCGACAATGTTGCCACCGTCACATTGGTGGACGGGAAAAGAAGCAAAAACAGGACGAGGCAATACAGCGTGCAAATCCCGTCCGTGGAAGTGCTGCAAAGCGATGTGGGCTATGAAATGTCCTCCCAGATTGCGGCGGGGACGCTGACCTATGAGGTCGCCGAGCCGGGGATCCCTTGGTGGTCGATTATCATGCCGGTCATTGCGTTCGGCGGGATTATTTTCTTTTTCATCATGATGATGCGCCAGAATGGGAGCCGCGCGGGTGGGTTTACGAAGAGCAAGGCAAAGCTCAACATTGACGAGAGCCGGAAAATCGGGTTTGAGGATGTGGCGGGCGCTGTCGAAGAAAAGGAAGAGCTGGAAGAATTGGTGGAATTTTTAAAAAATCCCGATAAATTCATCGCCCTGGGGGCGCGGATCCCAAAGGGCGTGCTGCTGGTCGGGCCGCCGGGGACGGGGAAAACCCTGCTGGCGCGGGCTGTCGCAGGGGAGGCGGGCGTCCCGTTTTTCTCCATCAGCGGCTCTGATTTTGTGGAGCTGTATGTGGGCGTGGGCGCGTCGCGCGTCAGGGATTTATTTGAGCAGGCGAAGAAAAACCGCCCCTGTATTATTTTCATTGATGAAATCGACGCTGTAGGCCGCAAACGCGGTGCCGGCATGGGCGGCGGCCACGATGAACGCGAACAGACCTTAAACCAGCTCCTGGTGGAGATGGATGGTTTTGGCGCAAATGAAGGCATCATC
Organism: Candidatus Avimonoglobus intestinipullorum; assembly: GCA_018714645.1. GTDB lineage: Bacteria > Bacillota > Clostridia > UBA1381 > UBA1381 > Avimonoglobus > Avimonoglobus intestinipullorum. The sequence goes on along the minus strand of DVND01000164.1, from coordinate 2,713 downwards.
ATGATTGCCGCCACAAACCGGCCGGATATTTTGGATCCGGCGCTGCTGCGCCCGGGCCGGTTTGACAGGCAGGTGGTTGTGAATGTGCCGGACGTTAAGGGCCGTGAAGATATTTTAAAGGTGCATTGCAAAAACAAGCCGTTGGCGGCCGAGGTGGATTTGGCGCGGATTGCCAGGGTCACTGCAGGATATACCGGCGCGGATTTGGAGAACCTAATGAATGAGGCTTCTATTTTTGCCGCACGCCGGAATAAAATCTGGATTGAAAACCAGGATATCGAAGAGGCGAACATCAAGGTCATGATGGGTGCGGCGAAGAAATCGCGGATTATGACGGATAAAGATAAAAAGCTGACGGCATACCATGAAGCGGGGCATGCGGTGTTGACAAAGCTGGTGGATCAAAACGCCAAGGTACATCAGGTGTCCATCATCCCGCGCGGGCGTGCCGGCGGATATACCATGCATGTGCCGGAGGAGGATTCCATGTGCCAGTCCCGCCGGGATATGCTCAATGACATCATTGTGCTTTTGGGCGGGCGCGTGGCGGAGAAGCTGGTTCTGGACGATATCAGCACCGGCGCTTCAAATGACATCAAGCGCGCAACGGAGCTGGCGCGGAGCATGGTGGCGCAGTATGGCATGAGCGACGCGCTGGGGCCGGTCTGCTATGACAACGAGGAAGAGGTGTTCCTCGGACGGGACTATGGGCATTCAAAGGCCTATTCGGAAGAAACCGCCTCTGAAATTGACCATGAGGTGAAAGAGATTTTGGTAGCACAGTTTGAGAAGGCCGAAAGCCTGTTAAAGGCGCATATGGATATTCTGGAGCGCGTGGCGAAGGCGCTTCTGGAAGTTGAAACCATAGATGAGCAACAATTTGAAACATTGTTTAACAACGCATAAGAAAGGAAGAGGAAACAATGAAGGTAACAAAGGATATGATTATTATGGACGTTTTGAACATGGACATGGGGACGGCCAAGTTCTTCATGGACATCGGGATGCATTGCCTGGGCTGCCCGTCGGCCAGCGGCGAGAGCATTGAACAGGCCTGCATGGTGCATGGCGCCGACGTAGACCAGCTTGTGAAGGACATCAATGACTATTTGGCAGCGAAACAATAATTTTGCGGGGAGTTTTCCCCGCATTTGTTGAAAATGGAGGAATTTTAAATGAACGGTGCGATTATTGCGTTAGTCGTACTTATCATCCTGTCCGCATATTTCAGCGCGATGGAAACGGCGTTTACGTCCCTAAACCGCATCCGCTTGAAAAATATGGCCAACAGCGGAAACAAGCGGGCGGCGCTCACGCTGGATATGTGTGAGAATTTTGATAAAATCCTGTCTACGATTCTGATTGGGAATAACATTGTCAATATCCTTTCCACGTCGCTGGCAACGTCGCTGTTTGTGCTGTATTTCCCCAAAAACGGCGTAGCGGTTTCCACAATTGTTATGACGGTCATCGTGCTGATATTTGGCGAAATCGGGCCAAAGAGCATTGCAAAAGAGATGCCTGAGGAATTTGCGCTGTTTGCGGCCCCGGTTTTAAATGGGTTATGCGTTATATTCACACCGTTGACGGTTCTTTTTTCCGGGTTGAAAAAATTGATTGCAAAAATCCTGAAGGTCAAAGGCGACCGGAGCATCACGGAGGAAGAATTGCTTACAATGGTAGAGGAAGCCCGCAGCGAGGGCAGCATTGGCGACAATGAAGGGGAGCTGATCAAAAGTGCCATTGAATTTTACGATTTGGAAGTGGAGGATATCCTGATCCCGCGCGTGGACGTGATTGCTGTGGACAGCGCCGGCAGCCCGGAGGAAATTGACCATATATTTTACGAGACGCGCTTTTCGCGGCTGCCGGTTTATAAGGAAACCATTGACAATGTCATCGGCATCATCAACCAGAAGGATTTTCAATACCAGGTCATCGGAAAGGGCGAGCCGCTGGAACATGTCATCAAGCCCGCGCTGTATGTATTGGAGCATATGCAGATTTCCGACCTGATGCGCCTGCTCCAGCAGAAAAAGTCCCATATGGCGGTGGTGACGGATGAATACGGCGGCACTTTGGGGATTGTGACGCTGGAGGATATCATTGAAGAGCTGGTTGGGGAAATATGGGACGAGCACGATGAGGTCGTGGAGGAATTTACGGAGATTTCACCGCTGTGTTACCGGGTTTCCTGCAACGCGAATCTGGACAAGATGCTGGAGCTGTTTGATCTTGAAGAAGAAGCGCAAAGCAGCACCGTCGGAGGCTGGGTGATGGAGGAATTGGGGCGTATTCCAAAGGAGGGCGACCGGTTCCGCTTTCGGAACCTTTCTGTGACGGTGACAAAGGTGGAGGACCGCCGCGCGTTAGAGGTTATAGCCGCCGCTTTAGAGCCGGGCGAACTGGAGGAGTAGGAACTTGGTTTCCAACCGCTTCCATTTTTGGGACAGCATTTCGCAAAAAGCCGCATACCGTGTGAAAAATTTACCGGTAAGCGGTTTTTTTTGGTGCAGGCGTTTTTCGGCGCAGTTGTCGAGGATGTGTGTGGAGCAATCCAGGGCCCAGCCCAGCAGCCAAAGGCGCAGAGCCGTAAAGAGCAGGTTACAGTTGTTCATGGTTTTTCTCCTGTCGTTGTTTTTCTTAGTATTGCAGAATTTTTCCAATCTATGCAGCGCATTCCGGGAATGCGTTATTTTTTTGTTCTAAAACA
>DVND01000163.1 GCA_018714645.1 Candidatus Avimonoglobus intestinipullorum | reverse complement strand
GATGTTAATTTTTTAAATTTCATAGCGCTTTTCCTTTTCATTTAATAATTATTTTTAAAACAAACAGAACCCAGGCCAATCCATCACACACTCAATTTTTTCGCAAGTTTCATGATGTCCTCGGAGAGCTTTTTCTTCATCTGCAGCCCCTCTTCAATGTCAACATCGACGACCTTGCTGTTCTGCATACAGACAATGCGGTTCGATTTGCCTTCCATCAGCAGTTCCACCGCCTTGCTGCCCATCTCGCTGGCAATTACCCTGTCGCGCACCGACGGGCTCCCGCCGCGCTGTACGTGCCCAAGGATGGTCGCACGGGCTTCGATCCCGGTCTTTTCCTGGATTTCCTTCGCCATTTCAATGACGCTGACGCCAACGCCTTCCGCGACAATGATAATGCTGTGTTTTTTGCCCCTGGCTTTGCCCTCTAAAATCGGGCGGAGCACGTCCTCGTCAAAATCATAGGGGATTTCAGGAACCAGCACCACTTCCGCGCCGCAGGCAATCCCGGCGTTGAGTGCAATATACCCCGCGCCGCGCCCCATGACCTCAATGACGGAGCACCGCTCGTGGCTGGTGCTGGTGTCACGCAGCTTATCCACGGCGTCCTGCACCGTGTTTAGGCAGGTGTCATACCCGATGGTGTACTCGCTGCAGCCGATATCGTTGTCGATGGTGCCGGGAACGGCAACCGTCGGCAACCCCGCCCGGCACAAATCCAGCGCGCCGCGGAACGAACCGTCGCCGCCGATGACAATCAAACCATCCAGGCCAAACACCTTTGCAATTTCCACGCCCTTCCGGACGCCCGCTTCCTCTTTGAATTCCAAGCAGCGGGCCGTTTGCAGGATTGTCCCGCCCTTTTGCAGCGTCTCCGACACACTCCGGGCGTCCATGTCATCCATATCCCCGTTGATCAAGCCATTGTACCCGCGCTTGATCCCCATTACCCGGATACCGTGATACGCGCCCGTCCGCACCACCGCGCGGATTGCCGCATTCATGCCCGGCGCGTCGCCGCCGCTGGTCAAAACACCAATTGTATGCATCTTTGTCTCCATTGTTCCATCCCTTTCCTGAATCTATCTTCAAATATCTGCGTCAAAAATCAAATCATGCGCCTGGGAAACTTCGCCGGCGGGAACCAACACCTCATAGCATTCCTGCTCTTCCTCCGCCTTGGCCATCTTCCGCACCCGTACGATGATTCCATGCTGCTCTAAAAGCGCTTGCAGCCGTTTTACACCCTCTTTTTTCTGGGCAATATAAATCACAGTCCACATGGCAGTCTCCTACAGTTCCGCCCGCACTTCGCCATGCTTTGTATAGGCAATTGCGTTGCCCTTGATTTTAATGGCGGAAGTCGTTTCCGTGAACTGCGCGATATAAATCTCACCCTTATCCAGCTTTTCCGTATGGTGGAACCGCGTATTCGCCCCTCTTGTGATACCCATGATGCTCACGCCGTCCTCCAACGCTTTAATTACAATGTAATCGTTCAATGCGTCAGCAATATGTTCATCCATGACCACAACCAGTCCTTTCCAAATTGATGTATTTTACCATCACAGTATATTGTATATGAAAGCAGGGAAAATTGCAATATCATTTTTCATAAATTTACGGTATTTTAAAGCCCACTTTATGTCAGTATCACCGATTCCGCGCCAAAATATGTTTTCAGCGCCTTCAGCGCCGCATCGTCTGCACGCACCCAGAATTGCTCCGGCGCCCGCAGTTTTTGCTTTGTGTCCGCAAAACGCAGGATGACCGGCGTCGTACCCTGGTATTGCCGGAGCACCGCCGTCGTTTTTTGCAAATGCTCATTGCTGCGGGTGGGCAGCGTGATGCAAACCTTTTTTTGTTTTTCCGGCCTCTGCCCCTCCTGTGGGGCCCGCCCGGCCGGCGGCGCGCCCGTGAACAATTCCGCTTTTTCACACAGCAGCTTCGGCTCCTCATCCTCCCGGATGCTGACGCGCCCTTCAATCAGGACAATCTGCCCCTCCTGCAGCACGGCGGAATACTGGGACAGGATTTTGGGAAATACCAGCACTTCAATCCCGCCGTATAAATCCTCCAGGCGCAAGAACGCCATCTGGGAATTGTTTTTCGTGGTCTTGTTTTTGCGCGTTTCAATGATGCCGCAAAGCTTGACGATCTCGCCGTCTGTCACGCCACCCTGCACCGCCACATAGTTGCCCTCTTCATCCTTTTCCACAGACGCCAGCACCATGCCGATATTATACCGCGTCACGGTTTTCACCTGTTCCGCAAATTCCTCCATCGGATGGCCCGACAGATACATGCCGGTTGTCTGCTTTTCCATCTGGAGCAGGCGCTTTTTGTCAAATTCGGGAATGTCCGGCAAATCCGTTTCGGAAGCGGCGTCATCGTCAAACAGCGTGAACTGCCCCGCAATGTTCTCCTTCCGGGAACTGGCCTCTCCGGCCAGCACGTCCTCGTAAACCTGCATCAACTGGGACCGCTTCACGCCCAGCGAATCAAAAGCGCCGCACATGATCAGCCCTTCCACGGCGCGCTTGTTCAAATCCTTGCCCGTCATGCGGGTCACAAAATCCGAAAAGCTTTGGAACGGCCCGTGCGCCTCCCGCTCCTCTACCAGCCGCTGGATAAACGCCCTTCCCACGTTTTTCACCGCCGACAGTCCAAACCGGATGCTTGCCCCTTCCACCGTAAACGTATCCGTACTCTTGTTGATATCCGGCGGCAGGCGGCCAATGCCCATCTCCCGGCAATTCAGGATATATTCGTTGACCTTGTCCGTATCCTCCACACTGGAAATCAGCGCCGCCATGAACTCCACGGGATAAAACGTCTTTAAATACGCCGTCTGGTATGTGATATACGCATATGCCGCCGCGTGGGACTTATTGAACGCATATTTTGCAAAATCATAGATTTCATCAAAGATATCAATTGCAGTCTTTTCATCAATGCCGCGGCGCACGCAGCCCTCGATCAGCACGTTGCCGCTTTCATCCGTCTGCCCATAGATGAAGTGCTCCCGCTCGATCTCCATCTCCGCGGTTTTCTTTTTTGCAATGACACGGCGCATCAGATCGGCATTGCCCAGCGAATACCCCGCCAGCTCCCGCACGATTTCCATCACCTGCTCCTGATATACGATACAGCCATAGGTGACGTTTAGGATGTTTTCCAAGAGCGGGTGCTTATAGGTGACCGCTTCCGGATGGTTTTTATTATACACATATTTGGGGATAGAATCCATCGGGCCGGGCCGGTACAGGGAAATCCCCGCGATGATGTCCTCCAGCGAATCCGGCTTCAGCTCCTGCATGAACGATTTCATCCCGGCGCTTTCCACCTGGAACACGCCGTCCGTGTTCCCCGATGCAATCAGTTCAAACACTTCTTTGATGTCATAGTCCAATTTGGATACATCAATTTTGACGCCCCTGGTTTTTTCAACAAGTTTGATTGCATTTTCCACAACCGTCAGGTTCCGCAGCCCCAAAAAGTCCATTTTTAAAAGCCCAAGGCTCTCCACCGTATCCTTGACAAACTGCGTGGTAATCACGTCGTCATTGGTCTGCAGCGGCAGGTATTCCACAATCGGCTCCTCCGTGATAACCACGCCGGCGGCATGGGTCCCCGTGTGGCGCGGCAGGCCCTCCAGCGCCCGCGCCATGTCGATGAGCCGCTTCATCTGCCCATCCGACTGGTACAGCCCCCGCAGCTCCGTGCTGATATCCAGCGCCTTGTCAATGGTCATTTTCAAATCGAACGGCACCAGCTTCGCCACCCGGTCCACATCCGCATAGGGGATATCCAACGCCCGCCCTACATCGCGGATTGCCAGCTTGGGTTTTAACGTACCAAACGTAATAATCTGGCACACCCGGTCCGCGCCATACTTTTCGATGACATAATCGATGACCTTCTGCCGGCCCTCCGGTGCAAAGTCGATATCGATATCCGGCATGCTGACCCGCTCCGGATTTAAAAACCGTTCAAAAATCAGGTTGTAACGCACCGGGTCAATGTCGGTGATTTCCAGCGCATAGGAGACGATGCTCCCCGCGGCGGAGCCGCGCCCCGGCCCCACCAGCACGTCATGGCTTTTTGCAAAATGGATGAAATCCCAGACAATCAGGAAATAATCCACAAAGCCCATGTCATTGATGATATTCAATTCATATTCCATCTGCCGTTTCAATTCATCCGAAACGTCCTGATACCGTTTTTCCAGCCCCGCATAACAGAGCTCCCGCAAATAGCCGGACGCCGTTTTCCCTTCCGGCAGTTTAAAGGACGGCAAATGGCGGGTGTGAAAGTCAAACTCCACATTGCAGCGCTTTGCAATTTCCACCGTATTGGACAGCGCCTCCGGGATATAGCCAAACAGCTGTTCCATCTCCTCCGGCGATTTCAGGTAAAATTCATCCGTTTCAAATTTCATCCGGTCGGGGTCGTCCACGGTTTTCCCCATCTGGATGCACATCAGCACATCCTGCGCCTCCGCGTCCTCCCGGTTCACATAATGGACGTCATTGGTGGCGACCACGCCCACACCCAGCTCCCGCGCCAGCTGAATCAGCAGGGGGTTCGTCTTCTTTTGCTCCTGTAACTGATGGTCCTGTATCTCTATGTAATAATGGTCTTTTCCAAACACCTCAATATACCGCTGCGCTATTTTTTTCGCGCCCTCGTAGTCGTCGTTTAAAAGCGCCTTGGGCAGCTCTCCCGCAAGGCAGGCGGACAGGACAATCAACCCTTCATGGTGTTCCTTCAGCAGTTCAAAATCAATCCGCGGCTTATAGTAAAACCCCTCAATAAACCCCTGGGACACCAGCTTGATCAAATTCTGATACCCGGCCTGGTTTTCCGCCAGCAAGATCAGATGGCTGTATTTGGAGTCGTACTCATAGGTTTTGTCAAACCGCGTCCGCGGCGCCACATAGACCTCACAGCCGATCACCGGCTTTACGCCCTGCGCCAGCGCCTCCTTATAAAAATCCACCACGCCGTATATGGCGCCGTGGTCTGTGATCGCAATATATTCCATCCCCAGCTCTTTCGCCCGGGCAATCAGTTTCGGGATCCGGGCTGCGCCGTCCAACAGGCTGTATTCGGTATGGGTGTGCAAATGTGCAAATGCCGCCATGGCTTCCTCCTTCACTTCAACTCTTCCGCCAGCGCAATCAACCGGTTCAGCCGGTGATTCACGCCGGACTTCCCAATGGGCTTCTCCAGCCGTTTTCCCAATTCCTTCAGGCTCTCATCCGGATACTCCAGCCGCACGCGGGCAATCTCCTGCAAGCTCTCCGGCAGCTTGTCCAGCCCGATGTTCCGCTTGATCTTCTCAATCGCTTGCAAATGCTTGCAGTATGCCTGAGCCACCTTGTCAATGTTCGCATTTTCGCAGTTGACCTGGCGGTTGACCTGGTTGCGGATTTCCTTTTCGATGGAAACATTGTAGATTTCCAGCGCTGCGCTCCCCGCGCCAATAATCCCCAGCACGTCTGCAATTGTCTCATACCCCTTAATATAAACAATGCAGCGGTTTTTCCGGCGCGTCATTTTCGACGCCGCGCCCAGCTGCTCCAGCACGGCGGCCAGCTCACCTGCCGCCCGCTCCCCGCCAGCATCAAATTCCAGATGATAGTTTTTTTCCGGGTCGGAAATGGAGCCGCCGCCCAAAAACGCCCCGCGCACAAACGCCGCTTTACAGCACTGGAACGGGAACAGCTGTTCCAATTCCGCTTCCGTCTCCGGAAACAGGCGCTCCTTCACGTTCTCCAGTAAATGTTCATCCTGGAGCAGCAGGCTGTACAGCCTGCCGGACGCCTTATACGCAAAACGGATTTCAATGCCAAAGCACTCCAGAAATTCCCGTTCCACCAGAGCGGCCACAGCGCGGTTCTCCGTTGCCAGCAGCAGCCCGTCCGGGCGGGCGCGCCCGGCGAACCTGAAAACCCCGGCAAGCAGGGCGGCGGAACAGAACGCACACGCATCCGCCGCGCCGCACAGTTTTTCTTTGATCTCCGATGAAAAAGACATCGCCGCCCTCCATTCCGTCACAGCCTTTTGCAAAGCCGCATCATCAATTCCGCCGCCCTGTCAAAATCATGGCGGACGTAAACATCCTCTATTTTTAACAGATTATCTTCGATGATCCCGGTGCGGCTGTTTTTAAACTGCTCCCGGTCGATTTTCACCATCTCTGAATGCTCCGCGCAATACCGTTTCAGGATTCCCTCCGGGATTTTCTTGTTGTTGCAGACTGCATAGTCGCATATCCCCGTATAGGAATGCGCTTCAATGGCGCTGATGTGGTCATACACCGTATAAAAATCCGTCTCCGACGGCTGCGTCATCAGATTGCAGACATACACCTTCACCGCGCGGCTTTTTCGGATCGCATCGACGACGCCCTCCACCAGCAGGTTGGGGATGACGCTCGTATACAAACTCCCCGGCCCCATGGTAATCATGTCCGCCTCCTGGATCCGTTCCAAAAGCCCCTCCACCGGCTTGATTTTTTCCGGTATCAGCCGCACCCGGCAGATGCGGGTGTGCGCGGGGACATTGCGCCCGATATTGGATTCGCCCTCCACCACCGTCCCGTCCTCCAGCAGGGCGGATAAGCGCACATTCTCGTTTGTAACAGGCAGCACCACGCCGTCGATACTCAGTAGCTTGTTCATCTTCCGGACCGCTTCGTCAAAGCTCTCCGAAATGCCGTTTAACGCTGCCAAAAACAGGTTTCCGAAGGAATGCCCCGCAAGCCGCCCCTCTGTAAAGCGGTAGTTGATCAGCTCCCGCATAACGGGGTCAATATTTGCCAGCGCATTGATGCAATTCCGGATATCGCCCGGCGGGAGCATATTCAGCTCCTCCCGCAGCATCCCGCTGGAGCCGCCGTCGTCCGCGACGGTCACCACCGCCGTCAAATCCTGCGTGTATTTACGCAGCCCCCGCAGCATGGCGGAAAGCCCCGTCCCGCCGCCCAGCGCAACAACCTTCACATTTTCAGACATCCGCATCCGTTCCCTTCCAAACAGAATGTGTTATCTTCCCCTTGCCACATCCCGATAAATCAGATTTACGTGATAATGCTCCAATGCTTCCCCCAATTTATTCGCAAGCGTCACGCTCCTGTGTTTCCCGCCGGTGCATCCGATGGAAACGGTCAGGCTGGTTTTCCCTTCCTCAACATACAGCGGCAGCAAAAACCGCACCATATCCACCAGTTTTTCCAGGAATTTCTGCGTTTCTTCAAACTTCATCACATATTCCTGTACCTCCCGGTCATTTCCGGTTTTGTCCTTCAGCTCCTCAACGTAAAACGGGTTTGGGAAACAGCGCACGTCAAACACCAGATCGGAATCCAGCGGGATCCCATATTTGAAGCCAAAGGCCATAATATTCACCGTAATGGCCTTTTGAGGGTCTCCGTTATGGATATAAATTTCTTTTAACCGCTGCATCAGGTCACTGATTGCCATATCCGTCGTATCTATGACGACGTCTGCCGCTTCTTTCAGCTGCGCCAGCATCTGCCGCTCCCGGCGGATGCTCTCCAAAAGCCCCTTATCGCTGGCGACGGGATGGATCCGCCGCGTTTCCTTATAACGCTTCACCAGCGTCTCATCGGAGGCGTCCAGGAACAGCAGCCGGTGGTCGTACCCGTTCTCCTTCAAAATCTGGAGCGTATCCAGCAGTTGATTGATCATCTCCCCCACGCGCACATCAATGACAAATGCGATCTTATCATATTTGCCGTTCACCGAAAAAAACATATCCGCAAATTTCTCAATCAAAATCGGGGGCATATTGTCGATGCAGAAAAACCCCATGTCCTCCAAAAACCGGACGACCTGCGTCTTCCCAGATCCCGACATCCCCGTAACCACTGTCAGTTGCATAACATTGCTCCTTTTTTCATTCGCCTATCAATTTGATTTCCGGCTCCAAATGCACCGCAAATTTTTCCTCCACTGTCTGCTGTATATAGCGGATCAGCGCCGTCACATCCGCCGCCGTGGCGCCGCCCCGGTTGACAATGAAGCCGGAATGCTTTTCCGACACCATCGCCCCGCCGATGATATACCCTTTCAGCCCCGCGTCCTCAATCAGCTTTCCTGCAAAATGCCCTTCCGGCCGCTTGAACACACTCCCCGCGCTGGGCATGGACAGCGGCTGTTTTTCTGTCCGCCGCTTTGTCAGATCCGCCATCTTCAGGCGGATGTCCTCATATTGCCCGCGCTTCAGCTGCAGCGTGCAGGACAGAATGATCCAATTCTTGCCCGTAAACACACTGCGGCGGTACCCAAATTCCAGTTCTTCCGCGCCAATGGTGTGCATTGCGCCAGCTTCATCCATATATGTGACGCTTTTCACAACGTCCTTCATCTCGCCGCCGTATGCGCCGGCGTTCATGAACACGCCGCCCCCCAGCGTACCGGGGATCCCCGACGCAAATTCCAGCCCGGAAAGGCCTTCTTTCAGGGCCACAGTCGCCAACCGCGATAACAAAATCCCCGCCTGGGCCGTGATGGTCTCGCCCTGCACCACATACGCGCTGGTCAGGCCGGAAATCTTAATGACCGCCTTGCGGATGCCCTTGTCGCTCACCAGCAGGTTGGACCCGTTCCCCATAATCATATAGTCTTCCCCATAGTCTTTTAAAATCCGTAAGACGTCTGCGGCCTGCTCCGGCTTCTCAATTTCAATCAGCAGATCCGCCGGGCCGCCAATGCGGAACGACGTATGATTTTTCATGGGTTCCTGTATTTTGATATGCCCCACAATCTCCTGCAGCTTTTTCACCATCTCTTCATCCATAAAAGCCCTCCAACTCAGCAAATTGTCTTTCTGTCCTTCAAATACTCCCGCAAAACGTCCAGCGAACGGTTCATGACCAGCTCCTCCGGGAACCCGATCTCCGCAAGCATCTCCACCGCCGGGCCGTATGCGCCCACCTTGCCGCAGAAATGCGCGTCGCTGTTCACCGCGACGCCCACGCCCAATTCCTTGCACCGCAGGGCAATATTCCTGCAGTTCTCCACATTCTGCGGACGGGCGGCGAATGAATGTGCGTTTATTTCAATTAATTTATGCAGCTGCTTCGCTTTTAATAACACCGGATCGTATTTATATGGATACTTCGGATTCCCACTGTGCCCAATAATATCCACATAGGGGTTTTCCAGGACGCCCAGATAGGCCCGGGTCTGGTCTTTCCCCGGTTCTGTGCCGGAAAACGCCGGCGTGTGGATACTGGCCACCACAATGTCCAGCTTGCCCAGGAGCGCTTCGGGCATGTCGATATGCCCCTCTTCATCGAGGATGTTTACCTCGCAGCCCCGCAGCAGGCGCACGCCGTACATGGCTTCCGGCAGGCAGGTCAGGTTCACAAAATGCCAAAGGTGCGGCGCATCCGGCAGCTCCACGCCATGATCCGTCACCGCAATTGCCTCCAGCCCCCTGTCCCGCGCCACTTCCAAAAGCTCCTTTACCGTACTGTACGCATGGGTGCTGGCAACGGTGTGGCAGTGTAAATCCGTTAAAATTTTCAAAACAGTTCATCTCCCAATTTTATTGCATGTTTTTCTGCATCTCCGCCATGAGCCGGTTGTTCAGCTCCACGGCAGCGTTGTAGCCCATCCGCTTCTGGCGGTTGTTCATGGCGGCAACCTCAATGATGACCGCCAGGTTCCGCCCCAGCTTCACAGGGATGGTTAAGCTGGACACATTGATCCCCATAATATTCGTAAATTCATCCACCATCCCCAGGCGGTCATATTGCTTGCCTTCCTCCCAAGGCTCCAGATGAATGATCAGGTCGATGCTCTCCGTATCCTTGACAGCGCCGATACCGAAGATCTCCTTCACGTCGATGATGCCGATCCCCCGCAGCTCCACAAAGTGGCGGATCACCGCCGGCGACGACCCTACCAGCGTTTTGCTGGAGACCCGCTTGATTTCCACCGCGTCATCCGCCACAAGGCGGTGCCCGCGCTTTAACAGCTCGATGGCCGTTTCACTTTTGCCAACGCCGCTCTCCCCCAGGATCAGGATCCCTTCGCCATATACCTCTACCAAAACGCCGTGGCGCGTCATCCGCGGCGCAATCTGCACGTTTAGGTAGCTGATCAGCGCGCTCATCAGGCTGGAAGTGGGCTCTTCCGTGCGCAAAAGCGTCACGTCATACTCCTCCGCCAGCTCCAGCATCTCCGGCACCGCCTGCATGGCCCTGGTGATAATCAGCGCCGGGATTTTTTTGGAAAATAAACGCTCCAGCATCTGATACCGTTTTTCACCCGGGAACTGCTCCAGATAGGTCTGCTCCACCTTCCCGACAATCTGCAGCCGCTGATTGTCAAAATAATCATAAAAACCGACAATCTGCAGCCCCGGACGGTTCAAATCCGCGCTTCCGATCAGGATTTGGTCCAGGTCGCTGGATTCATAAAGCCGCTCAAACTGAAATTCCTCAATCACCTTTGTCAGGGGGATGGTAAAAAGCGTTTCATTCATCTTGTATACCTCTCTCAGTTTAAAATATAGTTCGGACTAAATGCATTACCCCTCTATTATATTATACATGAATCTGTTTGCATTTTAAATAGAAAATTTAAAATTTATTCAATTTGTCCACTGTATTTGCCGCAGCGTCTGCAAAAAGGTGTATTGCAGCTGTAATAATGACAGATTTTTAACTTTTTTCGAAAAAAAGTATTGCAAAAACAGAATGCTTGTGGTAAAATACTTTTGTTTTGATAAAAGCGTGAGATGTATAGGAGGTGTTTGTAGATGGCGAAATGTGATATTTGCGGAAAAGGCGTTGCTTTTGGTATAAAGGTGAGCCATTCTCACAGAAGATCAAACAGGACTTGGAAGCCAAACGTCAGAAAAGTAAAAGCGATCGTCAATGGTACTTCTAAATCCGTTCACGTTTGCACACGTTGTTTGCGTTCCGGAAAGGTTACGCGTGCGGTTTGATTTTGAGAAAAATTGTAACAGAGGACGGTTTGTTCTCTGTTTTTTTCTTGCTTTTTACAATAAATATGTTATAATATAAAAAAAGTGTGTTCTTTTGAAAAAACTGCCGGACTGACACGCTTCTTTTATGGTGCCAGGACAATCGAAGCTTTACATATATAGCTGGAGCCACATCATACGGTAATAAGGGGTATTGATTTTGGAAAAGATTGTAATTAAGGGTGGAAAAAAACTCAACGGTACCGTCACCATCAGCGGCGCAAAGAACGCCGCCGTGGCGATTATCCCGGCATGCCTGCTGATCAACGAGGTGTGCCGCCTGGAAAACCTGCCCGATATCAAAGATGTAAAATTGTTTTTGGACATTTTAAAAAACATGGGCGCGGAGGTGACATATGTCGACAAAAACACAGTCGATATCAATTGTGCCAATGTACAATCCTATGAACCAGACGAAGCGCTCACGGCAAAGATGCGCGGCTCTTCATACCTGATCGGCGCACTGCTGGGACGGTTTAACAGATGCGTCGCCGCGCCGCCTGGGGGCTGCGATTTTGGCACGCGCCCCATTGATCAGCATTTAAAGGGCTTCCGCGCGCTGGGCGCGGAATGCGAACTGGCTTACGGGAAAATCCACGCGGAAGCGGAAAAACTGGTGGGCGCAAATATTTATTTTGACGTCATCACCGTGGGCGCCACGGTAAACGTCATGCTGGCGGCAGTGCGCGCAGAGGGGATGACCATTATTGAAAACGCGGCAAAAGAACCGCACATTGTGGATCTCGCAAACTTTTTAAACGCCATGGGCGCAAAAATCAGGGGCGCGGGGACAGATACCATTAAAATCACCGGGGTGAAACAGCTGCACGGCGGCGTCTATTCCATCATCCCCGACCAGATCGAGGCGGGCACGTTTATGATTGCCGCGGCGGCCTGCCGGGGCGACGTTACCCTGAACAACGTAATCCCCCGCCATTTGGAGCCCATCTCCGCAAAATTAATGGAAGCGGGCGCAAAGGTCGAAGAATTTGACGATAAAATCCGCGTCTATGTGCCGGAGGGGGCGGTTTTCAAAAAAATTAATTTCATTGCGCTGCCCTATCCCGGCTTCCCAACGGATATGCAGCCCCAAATGGTCACATTCCTGTCAACAGTCGATGGGACAAGCACTGCCCGCGAGGGTGTGTGGGATGACCGGTTCCGCTATGTGGCGGAGTTAAAACGCATGGGCGCCGACATCAGCGTTGAAGGGAAGCTGGCCATCATCAACGGCGTGCCCCGTTTGATGGGCACCTCCGTGCGGGCGACGGATCTGCGCGCAGGCGCTGCAATGATCATTGCAGGGCTGATGGCGGACGGTGTCACTGAAATCAACGATATCCATCATATTGACCGGGGCTATGAAAATTTTGAGGACAAATTCATCCGCCTTGGCGGCGACATCCGGCGCGTCCAGGTGGTTTCAGAGTTCTATTGATCAGGAGGGCGTCATGTTTTTATCCCTTGTCAGCGGTTCTTCCGGGAACGCGACACTCATTACAGACGAACAGACAACGATTTTAATAGACTGCGGGCTGTCGGGCAAAAAGCTGGAGGCTGCATTTGCATCCATCGGCCGTTCCCCAAAAGAGCTGGACGCTATTTTGGTGACGCATGAACACATTGACCACACTGCCGGGGTAGGCGTTGTATCCCGGCGTTTTGATGTGCCCGTTTATGCCACGGCGGGGACATACCGCGGTATGTCCGTCGGGAAGCTGGCTGATAAAAACATCCACACCATTGCGCCGGAGCAATCCTTTGAGATTGGGACAATCGGGGTTTGCCCGTTTTCCATTTCCCACGACGCCAATGACCCAGTGGGCTTCAGCTTTTTTGTCAATCATAAAAAGGTGTCGCTGGCGACGGACACCGGCACGATGACAGACTCCATAAAACAGCATATCCTGGGCAGCGAAGCCGTGATCCTGGAGTCCAACCACGATGTGGACATGCTGCTGTACGGCTCCTACCCCTATTCCCTCAAGCAGCGGATTTTGAGCGAACGCGGGCACCTGTCCAATGACGACTGCGCCAAAACAGCGGTGGAACTGCTGCAAAGCGGTACGCGCCATATCCTGCTGGGCCATTTAAGCAATGAAAACAATACGCCGGAAATTGCATTCCGTACGGCAGTCAATGCCCTGCGCAAGGCGGGGGCGGCAATTGATTCGGACGTCCGGCTCGGCGTTGCAAGGCGGTATGAGGCGACGGCTGTCCTATGAAGATATCGATTATCGCCGTGGGACGTCTGAAAGAGCGCTATTTAAAAGATGCAGTTGCGGAATATACCAAACGGCTGTCCCGGTTTGCGGCTGTGGATCTCATTGAAATCCCGGACGAAAAAATCCCCGACAATGCCGGCGAGAAGCAGCAGGCGCAGCTTCTTGAAAAAGAAGGGCGGCAGATTTTGCAGCATATCAAGGATGGTTACGTAATCGCCCTGTGCATTGAGGGGCGGCAGCTCTCCAGCGAGGAACTGGCAAAGGCAATATCCGATATTACGCTGTCCAGCAGCAGGCTTTATTTTATCATCGGCGGCTCCCTGGGGCTGTCCCAGGAAGTCAAAAACCGGGCGCAGCTCCGCCTCAGCTTCGGGAAGATGACCCTGCCCCATCAGCTGATGCGCGTTGTACTGGCGGAACAGGTTTACCGCGCTTTTAAAATCAACGCCAATGAACAATACCATAAATAAACGGCAGAAATGGCTTGACTGTTTCGCCATGATGTTTTTATTGTATCGGTATGAGGCAAGACGATAGGCGCCTTGCCCTTATAATAAGATTGGAGGTTATTTTCATGCAGTTGAAAAAAGTACTGTTGTTATTTACCGCCTGCGCGTTATTTGTTGGGATCCTTCCCGCATCCGCAGCGGTTACTGAAAAAGACATTGATGTTACATACCGCGGTATCAGCCTGTATATCGATCAGGAAGCCGTAGACCTATACGACGCGGACGGCAACTATGTGGAACCCTTTATTTATGCGGATACCACCTATCTGCCCCTGCGCGCGGTGGCGGAGGCGCTGCAAATGCAGGTGGACTGGGATCAGGAAACCTACAGCGTGTATCTTTCAGAAACATCCGAAGCGCAGCCGGAGCGCCCCCAGGCGGAAGCGCCGCAAAAAAATAACGGGACGACCACCATTTCTGTTACTTATAACAATATTTCCGTCTATTTGAACGATGAAAAGCTGACGCTGGCCGCGGCGGACGGGACACCTGTGGAACCCTTTATCGCCAATGGGACAACCTATCTCCCCCTGCGGGCGATTGCAGAAGCCACCGATTCCTCGGTAGAGTGGGACAATGAAACCAGCAGCATCTATATCGAAACCCAGGAGGAATTCCCCACAGAGCCGCCGTATGACGTCGGCGCCAATTCCGACTGGAGCCTGGACGAAGCCGAAAGCTATGGCTACACCGTGGATATGGACGCCTATGCAGACAATGATTATGCGCTGATTACCGCATACAATGGTACCCAGACAGCCGTGCTGGTCCCGGCAAAAATCGGCGGGAAAACCACTTATATCACCCAGGTCGCTTTGAATGAGGAACAGAACACCATTGTCTTTTCTTATGATGCCACCATCGAAAGCGTGACCTTTGAAACGGGCGTGCAATGCGAAAATGCAGCAAATTTATTCAGGGAATGTGCGAATCTGAAATATGTCTATAACCTGCCGGATTCCACCAGCGGCCCATACCTCTTTTCCAGATCTCCGAATATGCGCTACATAGATAAAATCCCTGAAAAAATAACAGATATGGAAAGCTTTTGTGCCAACTGCCCCGAAATGACGGCCCTGAAAACAATCCCCTCCGGCGTAACCAATACGGGCCATCTGTTTGCAAATTGTACCGCGCTCACCGGCGATATCTATTGTGAAGCCACAAATATCACCTGGGCATTTAACATGCTGCACGGTACCGTTTTACCCATTACGCTACACGTACCATACCCTTCTACCTCTTACACTACGATAGAAAACGCAGGGCTCCCCGAAAACGTGCAGCTGGTAAAAATGGAAAACCAGATCGCTTATCTCCCGAAAGAGATTTACGTTTCCACCTTCTTAACGCTGAATTTATACAATTATGCGGTCTCCCCCAATTACAGCGACTGCACCTTCACTTGGGACTGCGCCATCGGCGAAGCAACACAGAAGGGGTATGCGCTCAAAGGGACGGACGACCAGCTGGGGGATTACCCGCTGACACTGACGATTTCAAGAGGGGATGAGGTTTTATCCACCCTTTCCTCCACCGTGCGGCTGGTTTCCCCAAAGACGATGCAGCAACGCATGCGCCTCCTGACCATCGGCGATACATCCACATTTAATTCTGAGATATGGATGCGCAAAATCAATACCTATACCGACCGGATTTCCTTTGTGGGTTCCCGTACAGGCGGCCACGAGGGACGCCTGCATTATTCAGCAGGGATGTATTTGCAGCCCTTCACCTATACAGGATATGATACTGGGCTCAACCAGGAAAACCCGTTTTATAACCCGGAAACGGAGCGGTTTGACTGGAATTACTATAAACAGTACACAGGCATATCCCCAACGGCTGTTCAATTATTCTTTGGGACAACCGATTTGTCAGACCCCGTCACGAATGTCGATAACATGAAAAAAATTGTGGACGCCATCCGCCAGGACGATCCCGATATGCCCATCTTTATCGCCTCTGCGCCTTATTTCAACGGGGCAAACAAAACGATAGATACGAACATCTTTCATTTAATGCTGGAGCAAGACCGGGTGTTCTCTGAATATGAAAACCTGTATTTTGTCCCCATTGCCCTGACCTACGACCGGGATTTAAATTACAACCCATCCAGCAGATCAAATCCAAACAATGCCGGCTATGAGCAATTTGGAATGTGTATGTTCTCGGCATTTGCTGCGTATTTACAGTAATATAAAAAACGGATTGTAAGAACAATCCGTTTTTTGTTTTATATTTTTGGTTAACATTGACAATTGTTCAAAAGCGCAATATAATAAAATAAATTTGACAACAATAAACTATATATGCACAAAGGAATTAAAAATACATGTTTAAACTCGCTTATTTTTTAAAAAAATACCGAAAACAAACGTTGCTCGGCCCCTTGTTCAAACTGGCGGAAGCCGTTTTAGAACTGATTGTGCCGCTGGTGATGATCCGCGTCATCGATATCGGCGTCAAAAACGGCGACGCCGCTTACGTATACCGCATGGGCGGGCTGCTGCTGCTCATCAGCATCGTCAGCCTGGCCAGCGCGCTGGTGTGCCAGTATATGGCCTCCATCGCTTCTCAGGGCGTGGGGACCGAGCTGCGCAAAACCTTGTTTCAAAAAATCAATTCCTTTTCCCATGCGGAATTGGACCGCTTTGGCACCCATTCCCTCATCACCCGCGTCACCAATGACGTCAACCAGCTGCAGCTTGCCGTGGCCATGCTGATCCGCCTGGTGGTGCGCGCGCCGTTCTTGGCGGTGGGAGCGGTAATCATGGCGGCGTTTATTGATTTAAAGCTGTCCTTGGTATTTGCAGTGGTGATGCCCTTGATCGCACTCATCCTGTTCGTCATCATGAACCGCTCTGTCCCCTTTTTCAAAGCCATGCAAAAAAAGCTGGACGCCATCTCCCTCATCACCCGTGAAACTCTGGAAGGCGCGCGCGTCATCCGTGCATTTTCGCGGCAGGGCCGGGAGCGTGCCCGCTTTGAGCAGGCCAGCGATGAATTGGCGCAGACCGCCGTCAACGTCGGCAAATTGTCCGCCCTGCTGAACCCCCTGACCTATGCAGTCATGAATGTGGGGATCCTTGTCATCATCTGGGTCAGCGGCTATCAGGTTTATGACGGCGCTTTGACGCAGGGTGAAATCATCGCCTTCGTCAATTACATGACGCAGGTGCTGCTGGCATTGATTGTCGTGGCGAATTTAGTGGTTATTTTCACGAAGGCATCGGCTTCGGCAAGCCGCGTCAACGAAATTTTAGAAACAACCTCCAGCATCCAATCCCAAACAGAACAGCCGGTTGCACCGCGGCCCGATGCGCCGCTCGTTGCATTTCGTAAGGTGTCCTTTTCCTATCCGGGCAGCCGGGAGACGGCGCTGTCCGGCCTGGATTTCACCATTGCGCCCGGTGAAACGGTGGGAATTATCGGCGGAACCGGCTCCGGGAAATCCACGCTGGTCAACCTGATTCCCAGATTTTATGACGCCACAACAGGCGCAGTCCAATTCTACGGGACAGACGTGCGGCAGTATCCACTGTCCCAACTACGCGGCTTTATCGGCATCGTGCCGCAGCACGCGGCGCTGGTGTCCGGCTCCATTGAAAAAAACCTGCGCTGGGGCAAAGCGGACGCCACAGAGAAGGAATTGTTGTCCGCCCTTGCCACGGCGCAGGCGCTGGATTTTGTGCAGCAATTGCCGCAGGGGCTTAAAACCCATATCGAGCAGGGCGGGAAAAACCTGTCCGGCGGCCAGCGGCAACGGCTGACCATCGCCCGCGCACTGGTGGGCAAACCGCCGCTGCTCATCTTTGACGACAGCGCCAGCGCCCTGGATTACGCCACCGATGCGGCGCTGCGCAAGGCATTGGCGCGCGATATCCGCGAATCTGCAGTTATACTGGTTTCCCAGCGCGTCAGCACCGTTGCCCATGCGGACAAGCTGATTGTCATGGATGACGGGTGCATCGCCGGGATAGGCACTCATCGGCAGCTGCTGGAAACCTGCCCGGTTTATCGGGATATATGCAGTTCACAGCACTACAGCGGAGAGGAGGCGCAAGATGAATAAACCTGTATTAAGGCGGTTATTGTCCTACACAAAACCCTATATGCCCTTTTTGTTCATTGCGCTGGCGTGCGCGGTTGTCAGCGTCTGGCTCTCCCTGCTGGTGCCGGTATTGATCGGGAACGCCATTGATCTCATCGTCGATTATCACCATGTGGATTTTGAAGCCCTCCTAAACATCCTGCTGCGGTTGGGTCTGGCAATCTGCGGCGTTGGTGTTTTCCAATGGCTCCAGGCGTATTTTACCAATATTATCACCTACCGCACGGTCAAGGATTTGCGGAACCGGCTGTTTGAAAAACTCAGCACCGTACCGCTGAAATATATTGACGGCCATTCCCACGGCGATTTAATCAGCCGCGCCGTCAATGATATCGATCAGGTCTCGGACGGATTGCTGCAGGGTTTTACCCAGCTCTTTACAGGCATTGTGACCATTGTGGGGACGCTTATTTTCATGCTGCAGGCAGACATCGCCGTGGCGCTGGTGGTCATTTTGCTGACGCCGCTGTCGCTGTTCGTGGCCGCTTTTATCGCCAAGGGGTCCTTCCGACATTTCCGCTCCCAGACAATGGTCCAGGGGGAGCTTTCCGGCTATGCGGAGGAATTTATCGGCAACATGAAGCTGGTAAAATGCTTTGGTTACGAGCGCCGCGCGGAAGCGGAATTTGACACGCTGAATCAAAAGCTCTATGTACACGGCCAAAAAGCGCAGTTTTTTTCCTCCCTGTCCAACCCCAGCACGCGGTTTGTCAATTCTATCGTCTATGCGGCCGTGGGCGTATTCGGCGCTGTCAGCGCCATTAACGGCGGGCTTTCGGTGGGAAACATCAGCATGTTTTTAAGCTATGCAAACCAATACACCAAGCCGTTCAATGAAATCACAGGCATTATCACCCAGCTCCAGACGGCGTTTGCCTCTGCCCAGCGGGTGTTCGCGGTGCTGGATGAGCCGTCCGAACAGCCGGACGCGCCGGATGCTATCGTAAAGAGCGGCTCGGAGGGCGCCGTTACGTTCAAGCATGTGGACTTCTCCTACCGCCCGGACCAGCGTCTGATCCAAGACCTCAATCTGAACGTGGCCCCGGGCAGTACGGTTGCCATCGTCGGCCCCACCGGCTGCGGCAAAACCACCCTCATCAACCTGCTGCTGCGGTTTTATGACGTCACCGACGGCAGCATCGAAGTGGACGGCACAGATATCCGCCGGTATACCAGGGCGGGGCTGCGCTCCTTTTTCGGCATGGTGCTGCAGGAAACCTGGCTGTTTTCGGGAACCATCCGGGAAAATATCTCCTATGGCAGCGAAAACGCCACCGACGACGAAATCCTCAAGGCGGCAAAAATCACGCAGGCCCATAGCTTCATCCGCCGGCTCCCCCAGGGGTACGACACGGTTGTGTCTGAGTCGGGCGGGAACCTGTCCCAGGGGCAGAAACAGCTGCTTTGTATCGCCCGCGTGATGCTGCGCGACCCGGATATCCTCATCCTGGACGAAGCCACCAGCAATATCGACACCCGGACGGAGCTGTTGGTGCAGGAAGCATTTATCAAGATGATGGAGGGGCGCACCAGCTTTGTTGTGGCGCACCGCCTGTCCACCATCCAGAACGCCGACGTCATCCTGGTCATGCGGGCGGGACAGATTGTCGAACAGGGGCGGCACGAGGAATTGCTGGAAAAACGGGGCTTCTACTACGAGCTCTATAACAGCCAATTCGCCCATTCAAAATAAAAAAACCGGGCGGCAACATAAAATACTTGACATGTATAGAATCCTGTGCTAAAATGAGTGAAAAAAGTTGCCGCCGGGTAAGCTTTAAAGCATTGGTTCCGTATCGTTAGGCCATTGAAGATACGGAATGCAATGCTTGTTTTTTTGCCTGCCGGCTGTATTTCAGGAGGTTTTGAAAATGCAATCGAATTGTTTCCGGGATTTTGCCAAATATGCATCCCTGAATGTAATGGGGATGATCGGGCTGTCCTGTTATATACTGGCGGATACCTTTTTTGTCTCCAAGGGGCTGGGGACAAACGGGCTGGCGGCCCTGAACCTGGCCATCCCCATTTACAGCTTTATCCATGGGAGCGGGCTTATGATCGGCATGGGCGGCGGCACCAAATATTCCATCCAAAAAAGCCGGCAGGATCACGCCGCCGCTAACCGCACGTTCACCAACGCATTGTACCTCGCCGCCGCGTTTGCAGCCATGTTTGTACTGATTGGGCTCTTCCTTTCCGGTTCCATCGCCTCCCTGTTTGGTGCGGACGGAAATGTGTTCGCCATGTCCAAAACCTATTTACAGGTCATTTTGCTGTTTGCGCCCGCTTTCCTGCTGAATAATGTGCTTTTGTGCTTTGTCCGCAACGACGGTGCGCCGCAGTTATCCATGGCTGCCATGATCGGCGGAAGCCTTTCCAACATCGTACTGGACTGGGTGTTCATCTTCCCGTGCCAAATGGGGATCTTCGGCGCGGTGTTTGCCACCGGCCTGGCGCCGGTTATCAGCATCCTGATTTTGTCGCCCCATTTTATCCGCAAAAACAACCAGTTTCACATCACAGCCTGCAGGCCGGATGGGCGTTTATTTAGAGGGATCCTCTCCAGCGGCGTCCCTTCGCTGGTGACAGAGGTCTCCTCCGGCGTGGTCATCATTGTGTTCAATGCCATCATCCTGCGCCTGGAAGGGAATGCGGGCGTTGCGGCCTACGGCGTGATTGCAAACCTGTCGTTGGTGGTTGTCGCCATTTACACAGGCATCGCACAGGGCATCCAGCCCATCGTCAGCCGCAGCCATGGCATGCAAGACCACCGCACCATCAACGCCACCCTGCGGTACGCGTTGGCCGCCATGCTGCTTTTTTCCGCCGCCATCTATGCGGGGGTATTTTTCGGCGCGCCGCAGATTACAGGTATTTTCAACAGCGAACAGGATGCCACGTTGCAGCGCATTGCCACACAAGGGCTGCGGCTGTACTTTACCGCCTGCCCGTTTGCGGGGTTTAACATCATTATCTCCATGTACTTCACCTCCACCGAACACCCGCAGCCTGCACATATTATTTCCATCCTGCGAGGGTTCCTGGTGATCATCCCCATGGCGTTTCTGCTGTCCCGGCTTTGGAACATCCGGGGCGTATGGTGCGCATTCCCCGCAACAGAACTGCTGGTGGCGGGAGTTGGATTGTTCTATTTCCTTTTGAAAAACAGACAGCTGCAAAAATAGGCGCAGGGGCTTTCCTATAGCCCCTGC
>DVND01000162.1 GCA_018714645.1 Candidatus Avimonoglobus intestinipullorum | reverse complement strand
ACAGCCGCACGTGAGCGGCTGCCTGTGATAGTAATGCGGTGTCAAATTTTCAGAGCCTCTTATAGAGGTTAAGCCTGTAATAGCCCCTTATAGGGGCTGTGCAAACCACCAGTTTACTGGTGGTTATGATTGGTTATTATTCAACTGTAACAGATTTTGCCAGATTGCGCGGCTTGTCAATGTCGCAGCCTTTCAGGCTTGCCACATAGTATCCAAACAGCTGCAGCGGCACAACGCTTAAGGACGGCAGCAAAATTTCATGGGTTTTCGGGATGCGGATCACATAGTCGCACACGTCCTCCACATGCTCCCGGTCCTCCGTCGTCACGCCCAGCACCACGGCGCCCCGGGCCTTGACCTCCTTGACGTTGCTGATGGTTTTATCAAACAGTTCGCTCCCGGTGGCCAGCGCGATGACCAGCGTCCCCTCTTCAATCAGGGAGATGGTGCCGTGCTTCAATTCACCCGCCGCATAGGCCTCGGAGTGGATATAGGAGATTTCCTTCAACTTCAGGGAACCCTCCAGGGAAACCGCATAGTCCAGGTTCCGGCCGATGAAGAAAATGCTCTTGGAATTGTAGAACTGGGACGCCAGGAACTGGATCTGCTCCTTATGCTTCAAAATCTCCTCCACCTTTTCGGGGATTGCCAGGATTTCATGGACAATCTGCGCGTATTCCGCCTTGGAAACCATGCTGATTTTGTCTGCCATATATAACGCAATCATGTAAATCATAGATAGCTGCGTGCTGTATGCCTTTGTGGTTGCCACGGCGATTTCCGGCCCCGCCCAAGTGTAGAGGATGTCGTCAGATGCATTGGCAATGGTGCTGCCCACCACGTTGACAATGGACAGGATCCGCGAATTTTTCGATTTCGCCTCTTTCAGCGCGGCGAAGGTGTCGGCGGTTTCGCCCGACTGGCTGATGATGATGGTCAGATCATGCTCGTCGATAATGGGGTCGTGGTAGCGGAATTCGGACGCCACCTCCACCTCCACGGGGATCCGCGTCAGCTTTTCGATGATGTATTTGCCCACCACGCCCACATGGTAGGCGCTGCCGCAGGCCACGATGTGGATGCGGTTCAGGCTCCGGATGTCCTCCTCCGTCAGGGATACGCTGTCCAGGACGATTTTGCCGTCCTGGATACGGGGGTTGATGGTATCGCGCAGCGCCTTGGGCTGCTCTTCGATTTCCTTCATCATGAAGTGCTCATAGCCGCCCTTTTCCGCCGCGGAAATATCCCAGTTGACCGTAAAGACCTTTTTCTGCACTTCCTCTTTATCAATATTATAAATCTTGACGTCATCCTTGGACAGGACGACGATCTCATCGTCCTCCAAATAGTAGATGTTTCTGGTGTGCTTCAGGATGGCCGTCACATCGGACGCAATAAAGTTTTCGTGTTCCCCCAGGCCGATGATCATGGGGCTGGATTTGCGCACGGCCACAAAGCGGTCGGGGTCGTCGGCGGAGAGGATCCCCAATGCGTAGGAGCCGTCCACCCGCTGGATGACCTTGATCAGCGCGTCCACCATGTCGCCGTCGTAATAGTATTCAAAAAGGTGCGCCACAACCTCCGTGTCCGTTTCCGAGACAAATTCAAAGCCTTTTTCCATCAGCTTTTTTTTCAGGGGGATGTAGTTTTCGATGATGCCGTTATGTACCACCGCAAACCGGCCCGAGCTGGAAACGTGGGGGTGGGAGTTGATATCGGACGGCTCGCCGTGGGTTGCCCAGCGCGTGTGCCCGATGCCCATGGTCCCCTGGATTTTTGCGCCGCCGCCGGTCATGTCCGCCAGCGCCTGCAGGCGGCCTCTTGTCTTGGCGACGTTCAGCGCCCCGTCGGAATATACCGCGATGCCCGCGGAGTCATAACCTCTGTACTCCAGCTTGGAAAGCCCCTCCAGCAAGATCGGGGCGGCCTGCTGTTCTCCAACATATCCAACAATTCCACACATATGAAAAATCCTCCAAATCAAAAGTCGTAAGAACTATATACCGATATTTTACAGGATTGGCGCGCTTTTTTCAAGCCTTTTATTAATTATATGTTGTTTTTCATAAAAAAAGTTGGTATAATACACCTATCAGTCGGTAAAAACCCCGGGAGGTTCCGCCGTTCCCGCGTAGCTGCTGCACAGATGCCTGTAACGCCGCAGCGTTTCCTCAGAAATCAAGCAACGCTTGATTTTTCTAAAGGTTCGGTCAAGCCTTTTCAAAGGCTTGCGGGGTTCGGGGCGGCGCCCCGTTATATTTGAATGGAGAAAATCGGATGAATAAAACGTATTACGTGCTGGAATACAATAAAATACTGGACAGGCTGGCGGGGTTTACGGATGCGGAGCAGGTCCGGGAGCGGATTTTGCATCTGGAGCCGTATAAAACGCTGGCAGAGGCAAAACGCGCCCAGCAGGAGACCACGGAAACGGTGTCGGCCCTGCTGCGCCAGGGAAGCCCCCCGGTGCGCCTGTCAGCGCCGCAGATCAGCGGCAGTGTGCGCCGGGCGGCAGCCGGCGGCAGCCTGCAGCCCAGGGAGCTGCTGGATATCTGCCGGGTGCTGTATGTGGCGCGGCGGATGAAGACCTATCTGAAGGATACGGGCGCGGAGCTGGAACTCCTGTATGCGGCGGGGGAAGCCCTGCTTACGAATAAGGCGCTGGAGGACAAAATCAACACCTGTATCCTGTCGGAGACGGAAATCGCCGATGAGGCGTCAGGCGACCTGGCGGCGATCCGCCGCAAAATGCGGAATCTGAATGGGAAAATCAAGGATACGCTAAATTCCATGATCCGCTCGGAGCACTATAAAAAATATCTGCAAGACCCCATCGTCACCATGCGCTCTGAGCGCTATGTCATCCCCGTGCGGGCGGAATACCGCGGGGAGGTCAACGGGATTGTGCACGACACCTCCGCCAGCGGCGCGACGCTGTTCATCGAGCCCATGAGCGTGGTGAACGCCAACAATGAAATCCGGGATTTGCAGAACAAGGAGGAGCAGGAAATCGAGCGGATTTTGGCGGAGCTGTCCGCCGATGCGGCGGGTGCGGAGGAGGCGCTCCTGGCCGATTATGCCCTGCTCAATGATTTGGATTTTTACTTCGCCAAGGGGAAACTGTCCCTGGAGATGAACGGGCGGGAGCCGGTGCTCAATGATGCAGGGATTATCGCCTTTAAGCGCGCGCGCCACCCCCTGATCGACCCCCAGGCGGTGGTGGCGAACGACATCTATCTGGGCGAAGGTTATGAAACGCTGGTGATTACCGGCCCGAATACGGGCGGCAAAACCGTGACGCTCAAAACCCTGGGCCTGTTTTCGCTGATGGCGGCGGCGGGCCTGCACCTGCCCACGGCGGATAACAGCCGGGCAGCGGTGTTCTCCAATGTGTATGCCGACATCGGCGACGAGCAGAGCATCGAGCAGAGCCTTAGCACATTTTCCGCGCACATGGTGAACATTGTCGATATCTTAAACCATGTGGACGGGAATTCCCTGGCGCTGTTCGACGAGCTGGGCGCCGGCACGGACCCCACGGAGGGCGCGGCGCTGGCGATCGCGGTTCTGGAGCGCCTGCGGGCGTTCGGCGCGAAAACCGCTGCGACGACGCATTACAGCGAATTGAAGCTGTTTGCGCTGTCCACCGAAGGCGTGGAGAACGCATCCTGCGAATTTGACGTGGAGTCCCTGCAGCCGACGTATAAGCTGCTGATTGGCATTCCCGGGAAATCCAATGCGTTTGCCATATCGAAGCGGCTGGGGCTGGATGACAGCGTGATCAGCCGGGCGGGGGAGCTGCTGTCCGATGAGAGCGTCAAATTTGAGGACGTGATCAGCGAACTGGAGACGAACCGCATCAAGGCCCAGTCCGAGAAGGAATATGCGGAGCGGATGCGGCGCGAGCTGACGGATTTAAAGGCCGAAATTGAAAATGAGCGCAAAAAGCTCAAGGAAAATAAAGCGCGGATTTTGGAGGAGGCCCGGCGGGAAGCGAAAATCCTCATCATGGATGCAAAAGACGAGGCCAATGCCGTCATCAAGGATTTGGAACGGATGCGCCAGCGTGGCGTCCGGCAGGATTTGGACGTGCAGGTGCAAAAGGCGCGGGACAAGCTGAAAAAGAAAGAGGATTCCATCGACGCCGCTATGAAAAAGGCGCAGAAGCCGCGCAAGGTCTATCATGACCTGCCCAAGGACTTGAAAGCGGGCGACACGGTGCGTATTGTCAGTATGAACCAGGAAGCAAGCGTCCTGAAGCCGCCGGGCAAGGACGGGAACGTCCGCGTGCAGGCGGGGATCATCAAAATGGACGTGCATATTTCCAATCTGGAGAAGGTGGAGGATAAAAGCGCCAAAAAGCTGGCGGAGTCCTATGTGCGCTCCACGGGCGCCTATCAATCCAGGGCGAAAAACGTCTCCACCCAGGTGGATGTGCGGGGGCAGAACCTGGAAGAGGCTTTGATGCATGTGGAAAAATTCTTGGACGACTGCTATCTGGCGGGGATATCGCCGGTGACCATCATCCATGGGAAGGGGACGGGCGTTTTGAAAAACGGCATCCATGACATGCTCCGCAGGCACAAGTACGTGCAGTCCTACCGGTTGGGCAAGTACGGCGAGGGCGAAACCGGGGTGACGGTTGTGGAGTTGAAATAGGAGCGGGATATGGGAAAGAAAAAACCGATTGTGACCAATGCGATGCGGCTTTTGGATGCGGCAAAAATCGCATACCGGACAGTGGAATATGAAACGGACGGCGTTGTCGGCGACCATTTCGGTGTGACGATTGCGGAAAAAACGGGGATCCCGTGCGGGCAGTCGTTTAAGACGCTGGTGGCACGGGGGGATAAAACAGGTGTTATGGCGGTGTGCATTCCCGTGGACAGGGAGCTGGATCTGAAAAAGCTGGCCAAAGCGTCCGGCAATAAAAAAGTGGAGCTGATCCACGTGAAGGACCTTTTGGGGCTAACGGGGTACATCCGCGGCGGCGTGTCGCCCATCGGGATGAAAAAGCAATACCCCACGTATATCGACGGCACTTGCCTGGAACATGATACCATCGCAGTCAGCGCAGGCGTGTGCGGCTGCACGGTGCTGTTAAAGCCGGCAGACCTCATCGCGTTTACAAAGGCGGAGGCGGCGGACATCGCAATATGAAAGGATTTTGGGAGCAGATGAAAACATTTCAAGGGGCAGACATTCTGATTCCGCAGGGAATCGATTTGACAAAATGGAGCGTGGTGGCGTGCGACCAGTACACGTCGGAGCCGGAATACTGGCAGCAGGTGGAGGCGTTTGTGGGCGATGCGCCGT
The DNA here is from genome assembly GCA_018714645.1 of Candidatus Avimonoglobus intestinipullorum. Lineage (GTDB taxonomy): Bacteria > Bacillota > Clostridia > UBA1381 > UBA1381 > Avimonoglobus > Avimonoglobus intestinipullorum. The sequence goes on along the minus strand of DVND01000162.1, from coordinate 10,096 downwards.
CAACGCTGCATATCACCTTCCCGGAGGCGTATTTATCGGAGGGGGAGCAGCGGATCCGGGCGATCAACGCCCATATGGAGGCATATTTGGAGCAGGGGCTGTTTGCGCAATACAGCGGGATGGTTTATGTGGAGCGGACGCTGCGGGACGGCAGGATCCGCAAAGGGCTTGTGGGCGCGGTCGACCTGGAGGACTATAGCTTCGCCGCCGGTGCAAGGCCCATGGTGCGGGCGACGGAGGGGACGGTGCTGGAGCGCATCCCGCCGCGGGTGAAAATCCGGGAGCGCGCAAAGCTGGAATTGCCGCACGTCATGTTGCTGATTGACGACCCGGACAAAGCGGTTATCGAGGGCGTCCGGACGGACGGCCTGCAAAAGCTCTATGATTTTGATTTGATGATGGACAGCGGGCATCTGGCGGGATATCTGCTGGGGGAAGCGGAGCAGGCGCGGATTGAGCGCGGGCTTGCCCATCTGGCGGATAAAGCGGAATATTCCAAAAAATACGGCGTGGAGGAAGCGTTTGTGTTTGCCGTGGGCGACGGGAATCATTCCCTGGCGGCGGCAAAGACCTGTTGGGAACAAACCAAGAAAACGCTTTCCGCGGAAGAACAGCAGGGCCATCCGGCGCGGTTTGCGCTGGTGGAGCTGGTGAACCTGCATGACGATTCGCTGGTATTTGAGGCCATCCACCGGGTGGTATCGGGCGTGGAGCCGGCGCGCCTGCTGGAACAATTGCAGGCGTTCTGCTGCGATGCAGCGCGGACGGAAGGGGAAGACCAGCGTTTCATCTGCGTCAACGATGGTGCGCGTACAGAACTGTGTATCCGGCATGCGCCGTGCGGGCTGACAGTCGGGTCCCTGCAGCAGTTTTTAGATGCATATATAAAAACATATGGCGGCAGCGTGGATTACATCCATGGCGTGGAGGTGACAGAGCGGCTGGCGGCAGCGCCGGACGCTGTAGGGTTTTTGCTTCCTGCCATTGAGAAGCGGCAGTTTTTCAAAACGATCCTGCTGGACGGCGCCTTGCCGCGCAAGACCTTTTCCATGGGCGAGGCCCATGAAAAGCGGTTTTATATGGAAGCAAAAAAGATTACATATTAGAAAACGGAGGGAGTTCCCTCCGTTTTTTGAATTTTAAAATAATTCAGGAAAATGTTCCAAGCGGTCTGCCTCCCCGACGATACGCAGTACGCGGCAAGGGACGCCCACCGCCAGGCTGTTGGCGGGGATATCACGCGTCACCACACTGCCGGCGCCGATGACGCAGTTTGCCCCGATCGTGACGCCCGGGCAGACTGTGACGTTTGCGCCCAGCCAGCAGTTGTCCCCGATATGTACGGGTTTCGCATAGCAAACGTGCTTTTTGCTGCCATCGGAGAAGGCATATTCTTTGCGTTCCTCTGGGTGCAGCGGATGGAGCGGCGTGACAATGGTCACGTTCGGGCCGAAGTTGCAGTCATCGCCGATGGTGACATAAGTATCATCCTGTATGGTAAAATTAAAATTGGCAAAGAACCGTTTGCCGATGGTGGTGTGTTGCCCGTAGTGGATAAAAATCGGCCCTTGCAGCCGGCTTCCTTCGCCCAGCTTTGCAAAAATGTCAGCCAACAGCGCATCCCGCCGCCGGGTATCGTCTTCGAAGGTCTGGTTATATGCCGTACACAGATTGTGCGTTTTCAGCTTAATGGCTTTGAGTGCAGGGTCGCCGGGGCAAAATAGTTTCCCGGCCAACAGTTTTTGCTCCTCTGTCATTGTACATGCCCCTTCTTAATAGTTTATTTCAGGCAGCAGCTTTGCTCAGCACAGAGCAGCTCGTCAGCCTTCTGGATCAGGAACTGGATGGTATCCGCGTCGGGCGCGATGTAAATTTCGCCCGAGAATGCGTCCACAACCGCATGGTCGTTTTCAAAGTCGTCGTCAAACAGGTCGCGCGTCCCGACGACCATGGGGATGTTCATGGTTTTTGCCAAAATCGCCGCGTGGGAATTTGCGGAGCCCTGCTCCGTTACGAACGCCAGCGCGTTGCCGCCGCTTAAAAGCAATGTTTCGCTGGGTGAAAGCTCATCGGCGAAGATGATGGAGGGTTCGTCCGGCGCATCCATCTTTTTCTGCGCATGGGATAATACCGCCAGCACCCGTTCCGAAACGTCTTTCACATCCACGGAACGCTGTTTCAGATAGTCATCGTCCAGCTCGAGGAACATTTGCGAAATGCTGTCCTCCGCGATGGAAACCGCGGCTTCCGCGTTCAGCTTCTGCGTTTTTATCAAGTCGTTCACCGTGTCTAAGTAATACGGGTCGTTTAAAAGCATCTGATGGATGGAAAAGATGGACGCCTCCTGGGCTTGGGTCTTTGCCAGGGCCTGTTCATACAGCCCGCCCAATTCCTCTACCGCCGCATCCTTTGCTTCCAGGAACCGGTCGATCTCCGCATCCGTATCGCTGACTTTATAATGATCAATTGTATGGATTTTCCGTTTGTAAATGTAGATTTTCCCAAAGACGATCCCATCGCAGATGGGAAAACCGGAAAGAGTTACCAAGATGTTCACCGCCTTATTTCATGTTGTACTTGTATTATAGTATAATCATAACAAGAAATAAAGTCGTTTTGATGAAGATTTAGTGAACTTTTTATGAACGTTATTCCATCCGGTTGTTAAACCCGTTCAGCAGCCGCGCGGCATAGTCCGCATCGACAATTTCCCAGTCGAAGCTTCTGTATTTCACGCCGCTGCGGCGCAGCTCCTCTTTGATGGTGTTGTAGGTGGCGTATGGAACGCGGGACGTGTAGCAGGCTTCTTCTTTTTTGTCGAACACCATGAATTCCAGCCCGTCACCGTCCGTTTTCCCGAACATGGCGGTGCGCTGCTCCATCTTGTCCGGCTCCTGCATCAGCACCATCAGCTTCAGGACCTCGGTGACCTTATCGTGCAGGCCGTTGTCAAAAATCAGGAGCTTTTCCAGCAGCGCATTGTAATCGGTGACAAACCGCAGGTTGTAATCGTCCAGCGCGTCCAGCTCGCCCGATTCTTTTGAGGAAGCCCGGATGTTGTCAAAAAGCTGCCGTTTTGTCAGCTCGTCCGTGCAGGGCGTAAAAGAAATCATCAGCCGCTGTTCCTCGTCATGGTACAGGAGCGGCGTGGGGAGCAGGGCGGCAGCACCGCAGGAATCGCACCGGAATATGTTGATTTTCCCGGCCAGGAGATCGGCTTTTAAGTCAGGGCTGTCGGACACGGTGATGGAATGCCAGACATTTATCTCATGAAGCTGCCCGCATTTTGGGCATTTGATTTGCTGCTGTGCATTAATACTCATTTTATAAATCCTTTCCAAAGTGTTTGTAACACATTTTGCTCGTAATAGGTCATGGGTTCCGTTTCCGGGAACAATAGAACCATCCTGGCAATGTATACCGCAACTACGAGTGTGACGACGGCAATCCAGAACCACTTGTTTGTGAGCAGCGTTCGTTTAAAATAGCATAATACTGCGATTGCCGGCGGGAGCCAGAACAGCGGATGCATCCGGAATGCCAGTCCGGGATCGCCTGCCAGCAGGGCTTTGTAGGCCCGCGTCATGCCGCAGGAGGCGCAGGGGAAGCCTGTGAGTGCCCGGATGCCGCAGGGGAACAGCCCGATGAAAAAGAGCCCCGCCAGAAGCAGCAGCGCAATCCCGATATACAGCTTATTTTTCGAAACCAACGCAATCCCCCCTGGATAAATCCATTTCCAAGCCCGCTGCCTCTATCCGCTGCCGCAAGCTCTGGAGGCCTTCTGCGGCCTCGTCGCCCAGGCAGATTTTGTTATCATATAAAGTATAGTCCGCCCGTACAGAAATCGGGGACAGGTTCGGCATCACAACGTTTGCACCCGCGGAAAAGCCCAGCTCCCGCCCGTCGGGCGCAATGGTGCCCAGAGCCGTGGTGGCGGGCAGAAGCACCTGGGGAAGCAGCAGCCGCGTCATGGCCAGCATGGTCAGTGTCAGGCCAAGCGTCCCCTGGGGTTCAGCGTGGAACGGGGTATCCTTGTGGGGGATAAACGGCCCAATACCCACCATCTGCGGCTGTAACTCTTTCAAAAACAGCAAATCCTCCGCCAGCGTTTCGGGGGTTTGATGGGGCGATCCCACCATGAAGCCCGCCCCCACCTGGTAGCCCAGTTCCTTGAGGGCATACAGGCACTCCTTGCGGTGCGCCAACGACATCGAGGCCGGGTGCAGCGCTTGGTAATGGGCGTCGTCCGCCGTTTCGTGGCGCAGCAGATACCGGTCTGCGCCCGCCTCCTTCAGCAGCCGGTAGCTTTCCCTGGAGCGCTCCCCCACGGACAGCGTCACCGCGCAGTCCGGGTACCGTTCCTTGATGGAATACACCATGTCTGCAAGGATTGCGTCTGTAAAGTAAACGTCCTCGCCGCCCTGCAGGACAAACGTACGGAACCCCAGCTGCCAGCCGGTTTCGCAGCAGCCCAGAACCTCCTCCTTTGCCAGGCGGTAACGGTGGGCGGCGGTATTGCCCGCCCGGATGCCGCAGTAATAGCAGTTGTTTTTGCAATAATTAGTAAATTCAATCAGGCCGCGCACAAAGATGCGCTTCCCGTAATAGTGTTCTTTTTTCGCACGTGCCTGATCCAAAAGGCGCGCGTCCGGCGCGCTTTGATTCTGTTGGATCAATTCCGCCAGTTCTGTTTTTGATAAATGCTCCAAATTCAAGTTCCTGACCTCCATAGCACCATTATAACGGGTTTTGCGCCCGATGGCAAGTACAAATTAAAAACCGCGCCTCCCGGGATCGGAAGGCGTGGTTTAGAAATTCTCGTGCTTGCGGGTTTTGCGCAGCTTGTACCGTTTTTCCCCCGCGAGCCAGTCCGCCTTGTCCTGCTCCGTCTCGAGGACCAGCCGGGGGACTTCGATGGGGCGTTCGTGGTCATCCATGGCCACCATGACCAGATAAGCGGTGTTGATGAGCCGCTTTGTGCCGTCAAAATCCTCCGCATAGGACTTGACGCACACCTCCATGGAGGTTTTGCCCACGTAGGTGATTTTCCCCTTCAGCACAATGATGTTATTGGCATATGCAGGCGCTTTGAACTGCAGGGTATCCACCATAACGGTGGTGACGTTCCGGCCCGAGTGCCGCCGGGCGACAACCGCCGCCACCACGTCGATCCATTCCATCAGCTTGCCGCCGAACAGGCGGCTGAAGCCGTTTAGATAGGCCTGTGAAACAATCTGCACCTGGGTCGTATAAGAGTCAGAAACTTTCCGTTCCATCCAATCCCTCCTTTTTTGCATTTTTATAGAGCGTACCATGTTTTTAAAAAAAAGTCAACCGCCAAACCTGCGGCTGCTATGCGGTTTATCGCATTTGCAGCCGGTTTTGCAAAAAAATATTGCGAAAACCCCTTGTATTTTATGCTGGATTGCGCTATAATATTTTGTATACGTAAAAAGAAAAATTTGGATATATACACAATATGTAGTGGAAGGAAGCGAGAATCGTGATTAAGATTATCAAAAAGGATGGGACGAAGGAGGATTACAACGTCCAGAAGGTTGTCACGGCCGTCAAGAAATCGGCCTACCGGGCGCTGATTACATTTACGGAGGAGGATTTGCAGGTCATCTGCACCTTTGTGGACAGCAGGGTGCTGAATCTCAACAAGGATGAGATCCATATTTCGGAGATGCACAATATTGTGGAGGGCGCGCTGGATCAGGTGAACCCGGTGGTGGCGAAGAGCTACCGGGATTACCGCAATTATAAGCAGGATTTTGTCCACATGTTGGATGAGGTGTATCAAAAGAGCCAGGCGATCATGTATATCGGGGACAAGGAAAACTCTAATTCCGACTCCGCGCTGGTCTCCACCAAGCGTTCCCTGATTTTCAATCAGCTGAACAAAGAACTGTACCAGAAATTTTTCATGACGGTGGAGGAGCTGCAGGCCTGCCGCGAGGGGTATATCTATGTCCATGACATGTCCGCCCGGCGCGATACCATGAACTGCTGTCTTTTTGACGTGCAAACGGTGCTCAAAGGCGGGTTTGAAATGGGGAACCTGTGGTATAACGAGCCAAAATCCCTGGATGTGGCCTTTGATGTCATCGGCGACATCGTGCTGTCGGCGGCGAGCCAGCAGTACGGCGGCTTTACAGTGCCTGAAGTGGACAAGATCTTAGCGCCGTATGCGGAAAAGACCTATAACCGGCAGCTTGAGAAATATAAAAGCCTGGGCCTGAATGATGACCGTGCCGAAGCGGCGGCCATGGGCGATGTGGAAAATGATTTCAGCCAGGGCTTCCAGGGCTGGGAATATAAGTTCAACACCGTGGCGTCCAGCCGCGGGGATTACCCGTTTATCACCATGACCTTTGGCCTGGATACCACCACCTTCGGGAAGATGGCCAGCATCACGTTTTTGAATGTACATAAAAAAGGGCAGGGGAAAAAGGGGTACAAAAAGCCGGTCCTGTTCCCCAAGCTGGTGTTCCTGTATGATGAAAACCTGCATGGGAAGGGCTGTGTCAATGAGGACGTATTCAATGCGGGCGTGGAATGCTCGAAAAAGACCATGTACCCGGATTGGCTGTCCCTGACGGGCGAGGGCTATGTGGCGAGCATGTATAAAAAATACGGCAAGGTGATCTCCCCCATGGGCTGCCGGGCGTTTTTGTCGCCCTGGTATGAGCGCGGCGGGATGAAACCGGCGGATGACAAGGATACGCCCATATTCGTAGGGCGGTTCAATATCGGCGCGGTCAGCCTGCACCTGCCGATGATTTACGCCAAGGCGAAAAAAGAAAGCAAGGATTTCTATGAGGTGCTGGATTACTATCTGAACCTGATCCGTAATCTGCACATCCGCACCTATGATTACCTGGGCGAGATGCGCGCCTCCACCAATCCGCTGGCATACTGCGAGGGCGGCTTCTACGGCGGGCATCTGGGCATCCACGATAAAATCAAGCCGATCCTGAAGTCTGCTACGGCCTCCTTTGGTATCACGGCGTTAAACGAGCTGCAGCAGCTGCACAATAAAAAGTCGCTGGTGGAGGACGGGCAGTTTGCGCTGGAGGTCATGGAATATATCAATAAGCGCGTCAATGAATTTAAGGAAGAGGACGGGAACCTGTACGCCCTGTACGGTACGCCGGCGGAGAGCCTGTGCGGCTTACAGGTGCAGCAGTTCCGCAAAAAATACGGGATTATCGAAAACGTGTCCGACAGGGAATATGTGTCCAACAGCTTCCATTGCCATGTATCGGAGGACATTTCCCCCATCCAGAAGCAGGATTTGGAAAACCGGTTCTGGAACCTGATGAACGGCGGGAAAATCCAGTATGTGAAATATCCGGTGGACTACAATACCGACGCCGTCCGCACGCTGATTCACCGCGCCATGGACATGGGCTTTTACGAGGGCGTGAACCTGTCCCTGTCCTATTGTGACGACTGCGGCCATCAGGAGTTGGAGATGGATGTTTGCCCCAAATGCGGCAGTAAGAACCTGACGAAAATCGACCGTATGAACGGATATCTATCCTATTCGCGCGTCAAGGGGGACACGCGCCTAAACGATGCAAAAATGGCGGAAATCAAGGACAGGAGAAGTATGTAATGCGGTATCATAACATCACAAAGGACGATATGCTCAACGGCGACGGCCTGCGGGTGGTGCTGTGGGTGGCGGGGTGTACGCACGCCTGTAAGAACTGCCATAATCCCATCACCTGGGATATCAACGGCGGCATCCCTTTCGATGAAGAAGCGGAGCAGGAGCTGTTTGAAAGCTTGGATCACGATTACATTTCCGGGCTGACCTTTTCCGGCGGCGACCCGCTGCACCCGCAGAACCGGGAGGAGGTTGGGCGGCTTGCGCGGCTTGCAAAGACCTGGTACCCCGATAAGACCATCTGGCTGTATACGGGCTATCTGTGGGAGGAAATTAAGGATTTGGATTTTATCCCACTGGTGGACGTGCTGGTGGACGGGCCGTTTATTGAAGCGCAGAAGGATGCGAAGCTGCATTGGAAAGGCAGCGCCAACCAGCGCGTGATTGACGTTCAGAAAACATTGGAGCAGAACGATGTGGTTCTGCACGCATAAGGGGGAAGCAGATGAAACGGGTTGCAAAATTTGAAAAAGTGTCCAAAAACCAGTTTGAAGAAGCCTGGAAGGATACCTTTGGGACGGAACAGACGGTGTATGAAGAACTGCGGCTGCCCCGGCGGGCGACGAAGGGGTCGGCCGGGTATGACTTTTTCTCCACGCTGGATTTTGAACTGCGTCCCGGGGAAACCATCAAAATCCCAACCGGCGTCCGGGTGCGGATTGACGAGGGCTGGGTGCTGAAGCTGTATCCCCGCAGCGGGCTGGGCTTCAAATACCGGCTGCAGCTCAATAATACAGTGGGTATTATTGACAGCGACTATTATAATTCCGACAATGAGGGCCATATTTTCATTAAAATTACCAACGATTCCAACGAGGGCAAGACCATGCAAATCAAAAAGGGCGAAGGGTTTTGCCAGGGGATTTTTGTGGAATACGGCATTACGGAGGATGACGATGTGGCCGATGTCCGCAACGGCGGGTTCGGCAGTACGACAAAATAAAAAAGTGCGGGTATGCCCGCGCTTTTTTGGTTTATGGATTGACAAACGGCGCAGGGGCTTATATAATGAGACGAGAAAAAGTATATATAAAAGGAGCGTAAAACCATGAATGAAGCATTGATTCGGAAAATTGCCGACCGTGTGGTGGACGGGCATGATACAGAATGGGGTATGGACATTGAACATTTTGACTGGGTTCCCGGCGTGGGCCTGTTTGGGATATGGGAAGCATATGTGAAAACGAAAGACCAAAAATATCTGGAGTTTTTGAAGGCGTGGGCAGACCGCCATTTGGAGGAAGCGTATCAGCAAAAGACGGTCAATTCCACGGCGCCGCTTTTGACGGTGCTGCTTACATATATGGAGACAAAAAATGAACGGTATTTGGAAGTATGCCGCGATTTGGCGGACTACGTACTCAATGATGCGCCGCGCACAGTGGACGGCGGGCTGGAGCATACGGTGACGGAGCCGGTCCCGGGCTTTTCCGACCAGTGCTGGGCGGACACGCTGTTTATGGTCTGTATTTTCCTGACGAAATTAGGGAAAATTACCGGGGAACAGAAGTATGTAGACTTTGCGGTCAACCAGCTGAAAATCCATCACAGGTTGCTGACAGACGGCAAGGGGTTGTATTTCCATGGATATAACGGCGCGAAAAAAGACCACATGAGCGGTATCCGCTGGGCGCGTGCCAACGCGTGGATTATCTTCTCCACCATGATGATATTGAACGATGCAGGTGATTTTGAAGGCCGTTCCGATATTGAAAAAATGGTCGCAGCGCATGTGGAAGCGCTGGCGCGGGTGCAGCAGCCGGACGGCGGCTTCTGTACGATTCTCGACGATAACACTTCCTATGTGGAAATCTCCGCTACGGCGGGGATCATTGCCGGCGTGAAAATGGCGGTGGGAGCGGGTCTTGCGGACAAACGGTATATGGCGGTCTATGAAAAGGGTATTACGGCTGTCGAAAATGCGGTACTGGAAGACGGCACGGTGGATATGGTGTCCGGCGGCACGCCGGTTATGCCGGATGCGCAGGCTTATAAGGATATTCCCATCATCCCCGCGCTGTATGGGCAGGGCCTGGCGATTGCCGCGTTGTAATGCCGCGCAATAAATTGGAAAAATTCCATAAAAAAACAGCATTTTTTATGCTGTTTTTTTTATGGAATGTATTGACAAAAAAGCAAGTGTATGATATATTCATGTAAACGATTACAAAAAGTGTCCGGCGCATGCCGCCGGGGTATGAAAAAGTGGATTTTTTTGTAATCGGCATTTTTTTTGCAGAACTGTGTAAACGATTACATGAAAGGTGGTGGCGGCTATAACAATTTCGGAAATTGCAGCGCTTGCGGGGGTTTCAGTTGCGACGGTGTCCCGGGTTCTAAACGGTAAGGGCAATGTTTCTGAGGACACCCGTAAACATGTGATGGAAATTGTTGAAAAATATCACTACTCCCCCAACC
>DVND01000161.1 GCA_018714645.1 Candidatus Avimonoglobus intestinipullorum | reverse complement strand
ATAATAAACAAAATCCCCGAGTATATTGCTGCTTCGGGGGTTTTGCTTTTACCGAAAACTTAGTAAATACGGCTATTACAGGAGGTAGGAGCGCATCTTTAGGGAGCATTGTGGATAAAATTACATTGATAGGGGGGAGGCTGTATGGTATAATTTGAAAAAAGGGGTGAAGAATCATGTTTCGGAAAATGAGAAGGTGGAAGCAGCAGCTGACGGATGAGGAATGCGTGGCGCTTCTGAAAAATGAGCCGCGCGGCGTATTGGGCCTGCTGGGGGACGATGCGTACCCCTACACCGTCCCCATGGATTTTATCTATGATGAAGCCGCGCATAAATTGTACTTTCACAGTGCCAAGGAAGGCCATAAAATGGATGCCCTCAGCAAGCACGGCAAGGCGTCCTTCTGCGTTTATGACAAGGGGTACCGCAAGGACGGGCACTGGTCGCTCAACATCCGCAGCGTGATTGTGTTCGGGAGGATCGCCGTTGTTGCGGATCGGGAAAAGGCCCTTGAGAAACTCAGGGCGCTGGCTGAAAAATATTATCCTGACGCGGAGTCGATCGAAAAGGAAATCGCAGCGGCCGGAAGCCGCGCCGCCTGCCTGGAATTCAGCATCGACCATATGACGGGGAAGCTCGTTAACGAATCATAAAAAGGCACTGAGTGCGGTTTGCACCCAGTGCCGCTGTTTTTGCGGCAGGGCCGCATCAATACCCGAACGCGTCTATCAGGTATCTGCCGTCCGGCTGCCGCAGGAGGGATACCCGGAAGGACAGCGCGGTCTGGTCTGTGCCGAAGACGGCGTCTTCATGGGGTGTCATATCGACGTGCGCCAAAATTTGAAAATCATTAGAGGATTTGGCGTATTCCATGGGATCCACCGACATGTCGGTAAGCGTTGCCGTTGTCATGCCGAAGCAATACCCATCGCCGAAAAACTGGTCTACAAAATTTTCTGTGCAGTATGCTTTCATCTGTTCAAAATCGCCGGTTTCAAATGCGCCGAAAAACCCCTGTACGGTGTATGAGGGATCTGCCATGCGCTCGGCTTCCGTTGGCAGCCTTGCACTGTTGAACCGCAGCAGCAGGTTATTTTCCCTGTCAAACTGTGCGGTGACGTCATTGTTGTTTTTATCAAAAACCCGATACGCAAATGTCTGGAACGAGGAAGCGTCGCTTTTCGCAAGGAATCCATACAGGATATAATTCAGGTCTCCCACCGGGATATAGGTGACTGCATTCCTTAAAACAGGCGCATTTTCCATCCCTAGGGACATGATAAAAGTTTCGGGAGCCATGGACGCGGTATGAAGCTCAGCAGCGTCAATGTGCTTCAATCCCACGTAGTTATTGCCGATCTCAAAACGGAACATCCCCGCAAGGCCGTTGCTCTGCACAATCGCAAGCGTTACGCTGCCGTTTTCCCATTTGATGGAACTGTTGCTGCCGTCAAACCCTGCCTGCTCCAGGCAGGCGCGCAGCGGCACGTATACGGAAGCGTTTTCGGCGAAGGGCGCGCTGGCAAGCGCAACCTGTGCGCCGCCCCTCGTAATTTCAATGGTGTAATCCTCCTCAGCCAAGCCTGACAGTACGCCGCTTGCAAACACAGCCGTGGAAAGCATCATGGCGGCAGCAGCCACCGATAAGGCCGACATCAGCCTGCTGGTCTTTTTCCTGTTTTTCATCATGATAAATCTCCTTTTCAACATTTTTTTGCTCCCCGTCATCCCTGTTGTCAACGGGAGGCTTTTTGACTGCTTGCCTGACAATAATGAAAGAATGGTGTTCACGTAGCCGCGTTCCTCATCCTTGCCCATATTGCGCACAACGGATAAATCACAGGAAATTTCGCATTCCGCATGGATCTGCTTTACAATGTACCAGGCTGCGGGGTTGAACCAGTGGATGCATTTTACAAATACCGCAAAAAATTTATACAGCAAATCCCTGCGCTGAAAGTGCGTCATCTCATGGCGGAGGATATAGTCCAGCTGTTCTTTTGTGAGTTCTGCCCGCGGCAGTACCAGCGTGGGGCGCAGGACGCCCATTATAAACGGCGACGAAAAGGTCCCGCCTGTGCGGACTGCCACCCTTTTACCGGTGTATGCGGCCAGCTCCGGGCAGGGAATGGGAATTGTTGTCCTGCGTACCTGCCGGATTAGCCGGATGTATCCGGCAGCGTGGATTGATAGCAGCAACAATACGCCTGCAAGCCAAACAACGCCGGTATATGCTTGCGCACTGTTTATGAGCTGCCTGAAAAATGCGCCGGTTCTTTGGGGCACTTCCGCAGTGGGATCCGCTCCCGGCGGCTGCAAAACCGCCGTTCCGGTTGTCTGCACGGGATCCGCCGTCTGCGCCTGCCGTGCCGCTTGCATTGCCTGGGCAGGGGGGTTAAACGCCGCCTGCCACGGCAGGGAAAACCGGACGGGCAGCAGCATCACCACTAAGACGGCCAGCCAGATGTAATAGTGCCATGTATAGCCGAACAGCTTTCTGGTGAGCGGCCGTACCGCCGTGAGCAGCATCGCAAAAACGGCACCCGCAAGGGAGGGGATGACCAATGCCTGAAATACCGTGCTGAGCATGGCTTATCCCTCCTGTTCTTCAAAGATTGCCCGCAATTCTTTGATGTCCTCGTCGGAAAAGGCATGTTCCTCAAACAGGGCTGCCACCAAATCCTGCGCCGAACCGTCAAACACGGTTTGAATCAGGGTTTTCGCCTGTGATTTTTTGTATTCCGAAGCGGTTATCAGCGGTGTGTAATACAGGGCTTTGCCGTTGCGTTCCGCAGCCAGCGCGCCTTTATCCACAAGCCGCGCAAGGAAGGTGGCAATGGTCGTGCGCTTCCACCCTCTGCGTTCCACCGCTTTGCCGATTGCGTTTGCATTGATCGGCTCCTTTGCGTTCCACACAACTTTCATGATTTCAAGCTCTGCTTCGCCAATGTTCATATTTTCTGTCGACATTGAAAATACCTCCATTGTTTTTATTCTACCATGGTAGACATTTATAGTCTACCATGGTAGACAAAGTTTGTCAAGGGTTTTTTGAAAAAAATTTTGAAATGGATGGAGAAGGAGAAAAAAGCGGCAGGACAATGTCCTGCCGCCATGTGGTTTCATTTTACAGCGCCGCCGCCTTTTTCCCCAGCGCACGGCATAACGCAATCCCCGCATCGTCGGGCGCTTCGTTGATGATCAGCCCCTCGGCTTCGACCAGCGTTGCGCCGCTGGCGGCTACGCGTTCCTCCCAGCTGCGCATCCATTCGCCGTCTCCCCAGCCATAAGACCCGAACAGCGCCACATTTTTCCCGGAAAGCCGGGGTTCCAGCTCCGTGAAGAACGGTTCAAATTCGGTTTCCTCCAAAACCTCGGCGCCCATTGCAGGGCAGCCCAAAATCAATGTATCATAACCGGCTGCATCGGATGCGGACAGTTCTGAGACGGAAAAATATGCAGTATCCGGGTTCACTTCCTTTGCGCCCGCCAAAATAGCTGCGGCCATGGCCTCTGTGTTGCCGGTGCCGCTCCAATAAATAATTGCTGTTTTACGCATATGTAAAACCTCCTTTTATAAATTTTATAGAACAACTTATCAGCACTGATAATATTGTTTTCGAATTTATGCCGCACAAAATATCTCGGCAAGGGTTTTGCCCTGTGCGATGCGCTTCACCAGTGCACATCTGCACGCATTATATCTGAAAAACAGTTGTTTTGCCGTTTCTGCGTCTTTGTAGACCTTCCATTCCCCTGTCAGGAGGCAGCCTTCGTCCCGATGGTGCATAAAGCCGTAGATGTCATGGGCTGGATAACCCAAAAAAGCGCCGATTTCATGGGGAAATTCACAATTGCACAGCCGCCGCTTTAACACAGCAATATATTGTTGTAAATCCGTCGCTGGGCCATATCCGAAAGTGTGCAGCAGGGCGTTGATTTCCGTCTCGCATAAGCAGCGGTACAGGCAGTCCTTTCTGTACACCATCAAGAGTACCCGCTTTTCACATTCACACAGGATTTCAAAATAAATGCCTTTGCGGTTCAGCTGACCGTTTAATCTTTTCAGCTCCTGATGAACAGAGGGGATTTTATCCTTGTAGCAAGCCACAATGTTGGCCGGTTTTATTCCAGCCAAAGCCGGCGCGCAGTGGTAAGCAATGATCCGTTCTATCATGATATCCTCCTTGGCGTTAGTTTAAACTAACTTAAAGATAAAAAAATTAAACGTTGTGTTTCAAATGCTTTGCCAAAGCTTCGTTCAGCGCACAGGCGCTGGAGGAATGGCAGTGAACCAGGCAGGCGCCTGATTTTTCGGCCTGGGCAGCCGCCGCGTTCAGCATTTTGTGCGCGACGGTTCCCGTGAAAATCACAATGATATCGGGGCTGCCGATTTGCCCCTTGAAATTCGCGGGACATTGGGTAAAAACTTTACATTTGCAGCCATGCCGTTTACAGATTTCCTTGTATTGGCAATGCATCCGGTCATGGCCGCCGACAATTACAATACGCATTTTTCCTCTCCATTAATTCCGCGTGCCGCACCAAATGGCGGTACGCTCCTGTTCCTTTCAGATATGAAGGGCCGGCCGCGCTGGGCAGCCGGCCCCGTGTTTACTTTCTGCCGTGACAATGCGCGGACATTGCACAATTGCTGCATCCGCAGCCGCAGGAGGCGTTCCCCTTCTTTTTGTCCTTTATAAGTTTGACGACAATGCCGGCCACGGCTGCCAGAAGTATAAGGCTGATGAGTATTGTTGCAATGTTTTCAAGAAGCCATGTTCCCATGAAAAACCCTCCTTTGATATAAATAAATATTGCTTTACGCTTTCATCGTTACGGACGTTTTCAGCGTCACAGGTTCCTTATAGGGCCTGAACAGCATATAAAGGATGACTGCGATCAGGATCAGCGCTGCAATTACGCCGATCACATTGCCCGCCCCCATAAAGAGCATGCCGATTTGATATATAATCAAAGCGATCACATAAGCAAATACACACTGGTACCCAATCGCAAACCAGGTCCATTTTGCATTGTTCATCTCGCGCTTGATCGCGCCGATGGCCGCAAAGCAAGGTGCGCACAGCAGGTTGAATACCAGGAAGGAATATCCGCTGATGGGCGTGAATGCTTCGGCAAGGTTTGCGTACACCGTTCCCGTGCCGCCGTACAGGATCCCCATGGTGCCAACGATGTTTTCCTTTGCAACCAGGCCTGTGATGGATGCAACAGCCGCCTGCCAGTTGCCCCAGCCAAGAGGTGCGAAAATCCAGCCGATGGCATTTCCAATCATGGCAAGGAAGCTGGAATCAATCTGATCCTCTGCCAGCATGGTAAAGCTTCCATCCACAAATCCAAAATACGTTGCAAACCAAATCACGATTGTGGACAGCAAAATGATGGTCCCCGCTTTTTTGATAAACGACCAGCCGCGTTCCCACATGGAACGGAGCACATTGCCCACAGTTGGCAGATGGTACGCCGGCAGTTCCATGACAAAGGGCGCCGGGTCTCCCGCAAACGGTTTCGTTTTTTTCAGCATGATTCCAGAAAGGATGATGGCAGCCATGCCCACAAAGTACGCGGAGGTTGCAACCAGTGCGGAGCCGCCGAAGATTGCGCCGGCAATCATGGAGATGAACGGGATCTTTGCGCCGCAGGGGATAAAGGTGGTTGTCATAATCGTCATCTTCCTGTCGCGGTCGTTTTCAATGGTCCTGGACGCCATGACGCCGGGTACGCCGCAGCCGGTCCCGACCAGCATAGGGATAAAGGATTTACCGGAAAGCCCGAACTTGCGGAAGATCCTGTCCAATACAAACGCAATACGCGCCATGTAGCCGCAGGCCTCCAGAAAGGCCAGCAGCAGGAACAATACCAGCATTTGCGGCACAAAACCCAGCACCGCGCCAACGCCGGCAACGATACCGTCCAGAATCAGGCCGCTCAGCCAATCCGCACAGTTGATTGCTTCCAACCCGTTGCCGACCAGGACGGGGATACCCGGAACCCAAACGCCGTATGCGGCCGGATCCGGCTCTGTGCAGCCGTATTTTCCGTATGTTTCTATTGCGGAGAGCAACTCTGCATAAGAAGCGGTCACTTCTTCGTCCGCCATGGTTTCCTCGTCGACGACGACATAGGTGGCGTCGCCAAAGCTTTGCGCACTCTGGGCAAACTCCGCCAGCGCCGTTTTTGCCGCTTCTGCGTCAAAATCCTCTGCTTCGGTGTCCAGCGCGGCTTCTACGGCTTCCGTATCGACGCCATTCTCCGCGGCATATTCAATGTATCCGTTCACAACCTCCGCCGCGCCGCCGAATTCTTCCGCAACCTCTGAATAAGCGGCAGAGCCGATGCCGAACAGATGGTAACCATCGCCGAACAGCCCGTCATTGGCCCAATCGGTTGCCATCGTGCCGACGCTGACCATGGAAATGTAGTAGACCAGGAACATGACCGCCGCAAAAATCGGCAGGCCCAGCCACCGGTTTGTCACAACCCGGTCAATCTTATCCGAGGAAGAGAGCTTGCCCGCGTTCCTTTTCTTGTAACAGCCCTTCATCAGCTGGGCAATATAGATGTAACGTTCGTTCGTGATAATGCTTTCCGCGTCGTCATCCAGTTCTTTTTCCGCCGCTTTAATATCCTCTTCGATGTGCGATAGCACATTGGGCGCAATCCCCAGTTTTTCAATGGCCTTGTTATCCCGCTCAAAAATCTTAATCGCGTACCAGCGCTGCCGGCTTTCGGGCATATCATGCAAAACGGCTTCTTCAATATGGGCGATCGCGTGTTCCACAGCGCCCGAAAAGGTGTGCATGGGAACGGTTTTGCCGCTTTGCGCCGCGATGATTGCCGCTTCCGCCGCCTGCATGACGCCGTCGCCCTTTAAGGCCGAAATCTCAACGATCTTGCAGCCCAATTCGCGGGAAAGCTGGGCAATATTGATTTTGTCCCCATTTTTTCTGACAATATCCATCATATTGATCGCAATGACCACCGGGATGCCCAGCTCTGTCAGCTGGGTGGTCAGATAGAGGTTCCGTTCCAGGTTGGTCCCGTCAATGATATTTAAAATTGCATCCGGCCGCTCGTCAATCAGATAATTCCGCGCCACAACCTCCTCCAGGGTGTAGGGCGACAGGGAGTAAATCCCGGGAAGGTCTGTAATGGTGACGTCGCTGTGTTTTTTTAATTTCCCCTCTTTTTTCTCCACCGTAACCCCCGGCCAGTTTCCGACAAACTGGTTTGAACCGGTCAGGGCATTGAATAACGTGGTTTTACCGCTGTTCGGGTTCCCCGCAAGGGCGATCCTTACATTCATTTTTGATTCCTCTCTTTCGATATTGATTTTATTCGACCTCAATCATTTCCGCATCGGCCTTGCGCAGCGAAAGCTCATAGCCGCGCACGGTGACCTCGATGGGATCGCCTAAAGGAGCCACCTTGCGTATGTAAATATCCACCCCCCGGGTGATCCCCATATCCATGATCCTGCGCTTGACGGCCCCTTCGCCGTGAAGCTTGACAACCTTGACCGTTTGACCGATCCGCGCCTGTCTTAGTGTCTGCATGTTGATATCCTCCTTTTCATTGATTGCTGTGAACCATCAAACCATAATCTTCTGCGCCATTTCCCGGCTGATGGCGATCCGCGCCTCTTTCACATTGACGATGACGTTGCCGCCAAGCTGGCTGATGATTTTCACATTGCCGCCCACAACAAAACCAAGATTTTCAAGATGTTTTTTTACCTCCGGTTGCCCGCCGATCTTTTTGATAATGTTTTCTTCACCAATGGTTGCAAGCGTTAAAGGCATCATAGTTTACCCCCGTTTCCATTCGTCTCTGCAAGCCGCAGCTTTAATAAATGGTTAGTGTTTACTAACCTCCAATAGTTAGTTTAACACAACTAACTATTGCTGTCAATATTTTTCAAGTAAAAATTTTCTTTTTG
>DVND01000160.1 GCA_018714645.1 Candidatus Avimonoglobus intestinipullorum | reverse complement strand
TACTCTTCAAAAACATCCAATGTGGAATAATCCTCCATAGCGCATACACAGGTGCAGTTATAAAAAACAGCCGACGTCAAAACGGCAATTAAAAATTTTGAGTTCATACAAATCCTCCCTGTTTTTATGATTAATTTTATAATTTGCCGTTCCTGCTAAAATATACTGAGATAAAATTTCCAAAAAAAAGACAGCTTAGCTGTCTTTTTCAATGTCTTTTAAAAAACTGGAACCGTTGATGTCAGAATCAATTGCAAATAATGCCTCTATCGTTTTTGCTATATCGGAAAAGCTGTCTCTTGTACCCAAATCCACAGGCCGCACCTGATCCCCGTATACCAGCAGCGGCGTGTATTCCCGTGAATGGTCGGTACTGGGCGTCGATGGGTCGCAGCCGTGGTCTGCGGTGATGATCCATAAATCCTCTTTCCGCAGACGCGCCAATTGCGCTCCCAGCCAACTGTCAAATGCGGACAATGCCTTTGCATAGCCGTCCACATCGTTGCGGTGCCCATAGAGCATGTCAAAATCAACGAGATTCACAAAACATAACCCTTGAAAATCCTGCCCCAACAGCTGTTCCGCCGCTTCCATCCCCTCCCGGTTATTGTGGGTCGGAATGCTTTTTGTAATGCCCACACCGCTGAAAATATCAAAAATTTTCCCCACCGAAAGTACCTCAAAGCCCCGTTCCGATAAATGGGACAGCAGCATATTGCGGGAGGGCTCCAGGGAAAAATCATGCCGCCGTTCCGTCCTGTAAAAATTGGGGGCGCTCCCCGCAAAAGGCCGCGCAATCACGCGTCCCACAGCGTGTTCGCCCGCCAGGAGCTTGCGCGCAATGCGGCAATAAGTGTATAACTGCTCCACCGGGACGACGTCCTCATGGGCCGCAATCTGAAACACGCTGTCTGCGGAGGTGTATACAATCAACGCGCCTGTTTTTACATGTTCCTCCCCATAATCCGCAATAACCGCTGTTCCGGAATAAGGGCGATTGCATAATACCCTTCTTCCGGTTGCTTTTTCAAAGGCCGTGATGATTTCCGGCGGGAATCCATTTGGATAAGTGGGAAACGGCTGCTCGGTTACGATTCCCGCAATTTCCCAATGGCCGGTGGTGGTATCTTTTCCGTTGGAAGCTTCCGCCATGCGCGCGTATGCCGCCAGCGGCGCGCGGCATTTTTTTGCGGAATTGGTCCCGGCAATGTGAAATAGGCCCAACTGCTCCAGCGTCGGAATGTGCAGGCAGGGCGATTGCTCCACTGCCGCCAGCGTATTGCTGCCCGCGTCTCCGAAGCGCGCCGCATCCGGCAGCGCACCGATGCCAAAGCTGTCGAGTACAATCAGAAATACCCGTTTGATATGCATAAAACCAGTCCTTTCCTCTGCAGTTTAACAAATTTTTTGCATCTTGTCCAGTATGCATGTTGAAATCGGCGTAAAAATATGCTATGATAATACGGCAAGAAATGGAGGTTTGTCATGGAACAGCAAATGAGTACATGGTATTTGATCAAGCGGT
This sequence comes from Candidatus Avimonoglobus intestinipullorum, assembly GCA_018714645.1. GTDB lineage: Bacteria > Bacillota > Clostridia > UBA1381 > UBA1381 > Avimonoglobus > Avimonoglobus intestinipullorum. The sequence goes on along the minus strand of DVND01000160.1, from coordinate 1,711 downwards.
TTGCGCCGTATTTTAAAAAGTATAAATGGATTTTAATCTTCGACTTAGTCTGCGCCGGATTTACCACAATATGCGAGCTGGTGTTTCCGATGATTGTCCGTTATATCACCGATATGGGCATCAACAATTTGGCCGGGCTGACGGTGGGCGTTATTTTGAAAATCGGGCTGCTGTATATCCTGCTGCGCATCGTGGATACTGCTGCGAACTATTTTATGGCGGATACGGGGCATGTCATGGGGACGCGGATCGAAACCGATATGCGCCACGACCTGTTTTCCCATTTGCAGACGCTGTCCTACTCCTATTATTCGGATACCAAGGTCGGGCAGATCATGTCGCGCATTACCAGCGACCTATTTGACGTTACGGAATTTGCGCATCATTGCCCGGAGGAGCTGTTTATCACCTTTGTAAAAATTGTGATTTCCTTCATCATTCTTTTAGGCGTCAACATCCCCCTGACGATCATCATTTTCGCGCTGCTGCCCGTGATGCTGGTGTGTTCCATGAGCTTCCGCGGGAAAATGCGGTATGCGTTTAAGCAGTCACGAGTGCAGGTGGGGGAACTGAACGCACAGATTGAGGATAGCCTTTTGGGCATTCGGGTGGTGAAATCCTTTGCCAATGAAGACATCGAAATGCATAAATTCGACAGGGGCAACGTCATTTTTCTGAATATCAAAAAAATGGCGTATAAATATATGGCCGGCTTTCAATCCACGACCCGCTTTTTCGATGGATTGATGTACATTGTCGTAGTGGTTGCCGGTTCGCTGTTTATGATAAACGGGAAAATCAACCCGGCGGATCTGATGGCGTATCTGCTGTATGTGACGACGCTGCTGGCCTCTGTACGGCGTATTATTGAATTTACAGAGCAATTCCAGCGCGGCATGACGGGCATTGAGCGGTTTCTGGAAATCATGGATACCAAACCGGATATCGTGGACCGGGCGGATGCTGTGGAGCTGCATCATGTAAAAGGGGATATCCGCTTTGACAATGTGTGCTTCAACTATGCGGACGATGAAAAAACGGTTTTGGAAAATATTAATTTACATATCAAAGCCGGCCAAAGTGTGGCGCTGGTTGGGCCGTCCGGCGGCGGGAAAACCACGCTCTGCAATTTGATCCCAAGGTTCTATGACGTCACTTCCGGGCGGATTTTGATTGACGGGACGGATATTACGTCCGTCAAACTGGCTTCCCTGCGGGCGCAAATCGGTATGGTACAGCAGGATGTATACCTGTTCTCAGGTACTATCCGCGACAATATTGAATACGGCGCGCCGGGCGCATCAACAGAGGAGATTATTGCAGCGGCGGTAAAGGCCGGTGCGGACGAATTTATCCGTCAGCTGCCCAACGGATATGACACCTATGTGGGTGAGCGCGGCATCAAGCTTTCCGGCGGGCAAAAGCAGCGGATCAGCATCGCCCGCGTTTTCCTGAAAAATCCGCCAATCCTAATTTTGGATGAAGCGACCTCCGCTTTGGATAACGAAAGCGAAAAACTCGTCCAACAATCTTTGGAACAACTGGCAAAAGGGCGGACGGTATTTACCATCGCCCACCGCCTTTCCACCATTAAAAACGCAGACTTGATCCTTGTCCTGACAGAGGATGGGATCGTGGAACAGGGGACGCATGAGGAATTGCTGCAAAAGAAGGGGCAGTATTTCCATCTCTATAATATATAAAAACCACG
>DVND01000159.1 GCA_018714645.1 Candidatus Avimonoglobus intestinipullorum | reverse complement strand
TTAAAGAAAATCGGGAATTCGACGCAGAGAAAAAGGAATTTATGATTGTGCATTCCGATTTGGAAAATGGATTGAAATTAAAGGAAGCGGTGCAGCAGGAATTCGGGATCAGCGATATTTACATGTTCTCTGAATTTGGGCCCATCGTCGGCACGCACATCGGGCCGGGGGCGCTGGCAGTCCTTTTCAGAAAGAAATAAAAAGGAAGGGTAAAAATGAAGTATATTGTTGTATTGGGAGACGGCATGGCGGACGAGCCAATTGATGCGCTGGGGGGAAAGACGGTTTTGGAGGCGGCCCATAAGCCGCATATGGATTATATGGCGGCCCACGGCGAGCTGGGGCTTGTGCGGACGGTACTGGACGGCATGAAGCCGGGCAGCGATGTGGCGAACCTGTCGGTGATGGGGTATGACACGCGCAAATGCTATACCGGGCGGTCGCCGCTGGAGGCCGCCAGCATCGGCGTCCGGTTGAAGGATACGGACGTGACCTTCCGGGCGAACCTGGTGACGCTGTCCGATGAGGAACGGTATGAGGATAAGACCATGGTGGATTATTCCGCCGGGGAAATTTCCACAGAGGAGGCGCGGGAACTGATTGGAGCCGTGGAGGAAGCGCTGCATACGGATGCGCTCCACTTCCACGCCGGCGTGAGTTACCGGCATCTGCTGGTGTGGGACGGGGGTTCTACAAACGTGAACCTGACGCCGCCGCATGATATTTCTGATAGAAAAATCACAGAATATTTGCCTAAGGGCGAAGGCGCGGAACAGCTTCTGGAGCTGATGAAAAAGAGCGAGCGGATTTTGAAGGAGCATCCCGTCAATCAAAAGCGGATTGCCGCGGGGAAACGCCCCGCCACCTCCATCTGGATCTGGGGCGAGGGCACAAAGCCAAAGCTGGATGATTTCTATGGAAAATTCGGCAAAAAGGGCAGCGTGATCTCGGCGGTGGATCTGATTAAGGGCATCGCCATCTGCGCGGGGATGGAGTCCATCGATGTGGAGGGCGCTACCGGCAATTACGACACGAATTTTGAAGGCAAGGCAAAGGCCGCGCTGGACGCGCTCATGGGCGGCAGCGATTTTGTGTATATCCACCTGGAGGCGCCGGACGAATGCGGGCATCAGGGGGACGTGGAACATAAAGTGCAGTCCGTCGAATGGATCGATGAAAAGGTCATTGGATATTTGCGGAAAGAATTGGAAAGAATGAACATAGAGTATAAAATGATGGTGCTTCCGGATCATCCAACGCCGATTCGCTTAAAAACCCATGTCAGCAACCCGGTGCCGTACCTGATTTACAATTCGGCAAAGCCGGCCGAAACCCGGCGGCGGTACACGGAAAAAGAAGCGGAGGCGGCGGGGCGGTTCATTGCCGAGGGGCATCGGCTGATGGAGCACTTTTTTGAAAATTAAAACAGAAGAAGCGGAGGCGGTAGGCTGTGAAGTTTAAAAGCGGTCCGCTGAAGGCTGCGGCGGTTGTGCTGGTGGTCCTTTTGGTGGCAGTGGGCGTATTTTTCTCGTTTCGGAAGGTAGTTTCCGCCATTTGGTATGTGGTGATGCTGTTTTTCCCGTTCATTTTGGGATACCTGTTTTCACAGTTGATCAATCCATTGGCCAATTGGCTCCAGAAGCGGCTGAAGCTGCCCCGGCAAGTTTCGGCGATCCTGGTAATTGTGCTCACGGTGGGCATCATGGGGGGGATTTTGACGGCGGTGATATGGAAGATCGTCTCCGAAATACGCGCGCTGTACGACCAGTTTCCGGTGATCTACGAAAGCGCGCAGACGGCCTGGGCGCAGATCAGCAGCAAGTTTGCAAACATTTACGCAATGATGCCGGAATCGGTGCAGGCAACGCTGGACAGGATTGGGACCGATATTTCCGACAGCCTCTCCAATGGCCTGAACATCCAGTATTCGCCTATGATGCGCAGGGCGGGGGATTTTGCGAAATCCCTGCCGAATATTTTTATCGCCATTGTCGTATTCATCCTGTCGCTGTATTTTATGGTGACGGACGCCAAACGGGTATCGGCAGTAGTGCACCGTATTGTGCCGCGGCGCGTGATGGAAGGGTGCGAGCGCATTAAGGAAGAAATCAAGAAATACCTGGGCGGGTACGTCCGGGCGCAGCTGACGATTATGGGGATTGCGTTTGTGGTGCTGTGGATTGGGCTGAGTATCCTGCACGTGGAGTATGCGCTCCTGATTGCATTGGGCATCGCGGTTCTGGATGCGCTGCCGTTTTTTGGCAGCGGTGCGGCGCTGTGGCCCTGGGCGGCGGTCAGTTTCATCATGAACGACCCGCGCCGCGGCGTGGGGCTCTTGATTATCTATCTGACGCTGGCGCTGCTGCGGCAGTTTATTGAGCCGAAAATCGTCAGCACCAACATCGGCCTGCATCCCATTTGCACGCTGATGGCCATGTATGTTGGGTTTAAGCTGTTTTCCATCGGCGGCATGATTTTAGGGCCGCTGGTGCTGATGCTGTTTGTGAGCATCTACCATGCCGGCATTTTTGATGGGCTGATCCGCTTTTTGAAAGCGTTTTACAAATGGATAAAAGCAGAACTGAAAAACATTTTTGGGATTTTTCAGACTAAATAGAGGGGAGCTTGGAAATGGATAAAAACAAATTTTATATTACCACCGCGATTGCGTACACATCGCGGAAGCCGCATATCGGCAACACCTATGAAATCATCCTGACGGATGCGATCGCGCGGTTCCACCGCTACATCGGCGAGGATGTGTTTTTCCTCACGGGGACGGATGAGCACGGGCAGAAAATCCAGGAGATTGCCGAGGCGGAGGGGGTCACACCCCAGGCGTATGTGGACAGGATTGCCGGGCAGATTGTGGATATCGCCAAGATGCTCAATATCAGCTATGATAAATTCATTCGCACCACGGATGATTACCACGTAAAAGCCGTACAGCAGATTTTCAGAAAGCTCTATGACCAGGGCGACATCTATAAAAGCGAATACGAGGGATGGTATTGTACGCCTTGCGAATCCTTCTGGACGGAGACCCAACTGGTGGATGGGAAGTGCCCGGATTGCGGCCGGGAGGTCAAAAAGACCAAAGAGGAAGCGTATTTCTTTAAAATGAGCAAATACCAGGACCGGCTGATGGAATACATTGAAACCCATCCGGATTTCATCCAGCCGGAATCACGGAAAAAAGAGATGGTCAACAACTTCCTGAAGCCGGGATTGCAGGATTTATGCGTCTCCCGCAGCAGCTTCAGCTGGGGGATCCCTGTGGATTTTGACGACAAGCACGTCATCTATGTGTGGATCGATGCGCTGTCCAACTACATCACGGCGCTGGGCTATACGCCGGAGCATAAGGGGGAATTGTACCGGAAATACTGGCCCTGTGATGTGCATATTATCGGCAAGGATATCCTGCGGTTCCATACGATTTACTGGCCCATCATGCTGATGGCGCTGGGTGAGCCGCTGCCGAAACAGATTTTCGGGCACCCGTGGATGCTGTTTGGGGAGGAAAAGATGTCCAAATCCCGCGGGAATGTGATTTATGCCGAGGATTTGGTGCGCCATTTCGGTGTGGATGCGGTGCGGTATTACGCGCTGCATGAAATGCCCTTTGCCCAGGATGGGAATATTACTTATGATGTATTCATCGCCCGGTACAACTCCGATTTGGCGAACGCGCTGGGGAACCTGGTCAACCGCACGGTGGCCATGATCCAAAAGTATTTTGGCGGCGAGCTGAACGGGAATACCGTGACGGGTGAATTTGATGCGGATTTGCAGGCTACGGCTATCAATGCGGTAGCGGAAGTCCGTAAGAAGATGGAGACCAACCACATCGCCGACAGCTTAGATGAAGTCTGGAAGGTCATCGATCGGGCGAACAAGTACATTGACGAAACCACCCCCTGGATCCTGGCAAAGGACGAGGCAACGAAGGGCCGCCTTGCAACCGTGCTCTACAATTTGGCGGAGACCATCCGTATCATCGCATCCCTGCTGTCTTCCTTTATGCCCGAGACCGCAGCGGCCATTGCGGGGCAGATCCATGCGGCGGATATCAGCTATGAAAGCGTGCAGGCTTTCGGCGGGCTGCCGCTGGGAACAAAGGTGGGCGAGGCGGTCCCGCTGTTCCAGCGGATTGACGTCCAGAAGAAATTGGAAGAACTGGAGGCGGAGCTGGCACCTTCGGTGCCGGTTGCGCCGTTTAAGGACTATATTGAATTTGAAGATTTTGAAAAGCTGGATATCCGCGTGGGAAGGGTGATAGAATGCGAACGGGTAAAAAAGAGCGAGAAGCTGCTCCGGTTTATTTTAGAGGTGGGCTCTGAAACCCGGCAGATCCTCTCCGGCATTTCCAAATACCACACGCCGGAGGAACTGATTGGGAAGAATGTTATATTCATTGCTAATCTGAAGCCGCGGAAAATCATGGGGCTGGAATCCTGCGGGATGATTTTATCTGCGGAGTATGAAGATACGTTGACCGCGCTTACAACGATCAAGGATATCCAGAGCGGCGCGGAAATTGTATAATTAGAAAAGGATATGATCATATGGCAGACAATAATACGCTGGGGACGGAGAAAATCGGGAAGCTGCTCCTGAACCTGGCGCTCCCGGCGATTACTGCCCAGATTATCAACCTGTTGTATAATCTGGTGGACAGGATTTACATCGGGCACATCCCGGAGATCGGTTCTGCGGCGCTGACGGGCGTCGGCGTCACGTTCCCGATCATCATGATTGTTTCGGCGTTTTCGTCGCTGGTGGGGATGGGCGGCGCGCCGCAGGCCTCGATTATGATGGGGCGCAAGGATCACCGGGGCGCGCTGAAGGTGGTGGGGAACTGTGTTTCGTTCCTGACCATCATAGCGGTGCTGCTGACGGCGGCAATTTTGATATTTAAGCGGGATTTGCTGATGCTGTTTGGCGCGTCAGAAAACACCATCGGCTATGCGGAGGACTATCTTACGATTTATGCCCTGGGGACGATTTTCGTCCAGTATGCGCTGGGGCTGAATATGTTTATTACCTGCCAGGGGTTTGCAAAAACCAGCATGCTGACGGTGTTGATCGGTGCGGTGCTGAATATTATATTAGACCCCATATTCATTTTTGGCTTTGGGATGGGCGTGCAGGGCGCGGCGCTGGCCACGATTTTGTCGCAGGCGGTGTCCGCCGTCTGGGTTGTGAAATTCCTGTGCGGCAAAAAGACCACGCTGAAAATCAAGCGGGAAAACCTCAGGTTGCAAAAGGAAATCATCCTGCCGGTGCTGGCACTGGGGGTTTCGCCGTTCATCATGCAGTCAACGGAATCGCTGCTGTTCGTCTGCCTGAACTCTTCCCTGCAGCGGTACGGCGGGGATATCGCCGTGGGGGCCATGACGATTTTATCCAGCGTCATGCAGCTTGCGACCCTCCCGCTGCAAGGGCTCACCCAAGGTGCGCAGCCGATTGTCAGCTATAATTTCGGAGCCCAGAAGCTGGATCGCGTAAAAAAAGCGTTTCAATTGCTGCTGCTGTCCGCGATGGCGTTTTCCACCGCCATCTGGTTGGGCGTCATGCTGCTTCCAAGGGCGTTCGCGGGATTGTTTACAAACGATACGGCATTGATTGATTATACTGCCGGTTCCTTGCGGGTGTACTTTGCCGCCGGGCTGGTGATGGGCGCGCAGATGGCCTGTCAGCAGACGTTTATCGCGCTGGGGAATGCGAAATCCTCTGTGTTTTTGGCGCTTTTGCGGAAGGTCATTTTGCTGATCCCGCTGATTTATATCCTGCCGCTGTTCCTGGAGGACCAGGTGTTTGCGGTGTTCCTGGCGGAACCAATTGCTGACACGCTGGCGGCGGCGACTACAGTTACTATGTTTACAGTCAGCTTTAAAAAGCTTATGAAAAATCAAAAAGCGGCCGATGCCGCGACTACATAGGGATAGGAGAGAATAAACCAATGAGAATGTCAAAATTATTAATGCCTACACTGCGGGAGGTGCCCGCTGATGCGGAAATCGTGAGCCATCAATTGATGCTGCGGGCGGGGTATATCCGCAAACTTGCAGCGGGGGTTTACTCCTATTTGCCGTTGGGGCTGCGGTCGCTGCACAAAATTGAACAGATCATCCGTGAGGAAATGGACCGCGCCGGGGCGCAGGAGCTTTTGATGTCGGCGCTGCTGCCGGCGGAGGCATACCAGGCGTCGGGCCGGTGGGAGGTATTCGGCTCGAACATGTTCCGCTTAAAAGACCGTAATGACCGGGACTTCTGCCTGGGGCCCACCCATGAGGAATTGTTTACCCAGACGGTAATCAACGAGGTGCGTTCCTATAAGGAATATCCCATGACGCTGTATCAGATACAGACGAAATACAGGGACGAGGCACGTCCCCGGTTTGGCTTAATCCGCGGGCGGGAATTTATCATGAAGGATGCGTATAGCTTCGATAAGGATGAGGCGGGCTTGGACGCGTCTTATCAGAAGATGTATGACGCATACTGCCGCATTTTTACGCGGCTGGGGCTGGATTTCACCGTGGTGGATGCGGACTCGGGCGCTATGGGCGGCAGCGGTTCCCAGGAATTTATGGTAAAAGCGGCGGTAGGCGAGGATGGTATCGCGTACTGTGACGCCTGCGGCTATGCGGCCAACTATGAAAAGGCGGCGTGCATCCCTGTTGAAAAGGCGTTCCCGGAGGGGGACGCCCCCATGGAAAAGGTGGCCACGCCGGACGTGCATACCATTGAAGAGTTGGTGCAGTTCTTTGGGACGGAACCCCATGTATTTGCGAAAACCATCCTCTATAAAGCGGATGAAAAATACGTGGCGGTGATGGTGCGCGGCGACCGCGAAATCAACGAAGTGAAGCTGAAGAACCTGCTGGGCTGTGTCAACGACCCGGAACTGGCAGCGCCTGCGGTGGTGCGGGAGTTGACCCATGCCGAGGTGGGCTTTGCAGGGCCGGTCGGGTTGGACATCGACGTGATTGTCGATTTGGAAGTGGCGCAGATGCAGAACTTCATCATCGGCGCCAATGAGACGGGGTATCACTTTAAAAATGTGCAAATCAACCGGGATTTCACTCCCACAACTGTGGCGGATGTCCGCGTGATTGAGCCGGGTGACAAGTGCCCCAAGTGTGGTGCGCCGGTTAAATCGGATCGGGGCATCGAGGTCGGGCACATTTTCAAATTAGGGACGAAGTATTCCGACGCGCTGGGGCTTTCTTACCAGGATGAAAACGGCGATTCCAAGGTGGTCATTATGGGCTGCTACGGTATTGGCGTGACCCGTTGTTTCGCGGCGGCGATTGAACAGAATTACGATGAAAACGGCATCATCATGCCGGTATCCATTGCGCCGTACCATGTGGTGGTGGTGCCGGTGAATGCAAAAGATGAAGGACAGGTGCGCGTTGCGGAGCAGATTTATGAAAACTTGCAAAATGCGGGCATTGAAACCTTGTTGGACGACCGGCAGGAGCGCCCGGGCGTGAAATTCAAGGACGCGGATTTAATTGGCATCCCGCTGCGGATTGTGGTCGGGAAAAAGAGCGGCGAAGGCATTGTGGAATACAAGCTGCGCACCCAGGCGGAAGCGGAGGATAAGCCCATCGAAGCGGCCGTCCGGGATGCGGCGGCGTATATTAAAGAACGGTTATAGAAAACTTGCGTGCTTTCTGCACGCAAGCTTTTCATAGAAAGGGTTTGTTTATGCATCAAATCAGGACGTTATCCAATGGGATCCGGGTGGTTTCGGAGGCCATCCCCTATGTGAAATCGGTATCCATCGGCGTGTGGGTGGGGAACGGTTCCCGCCACGAAACCTTGGAGGAAAGCGGGGTTTCCCATTACATTGAACATATGCTCTTCAAGGGCACCCAGCGGCGGGAGGCGTGGCAGATTGCCCGGGAGATAGACGCGGTGGGCGGGCAGATCAACGCCTTTACATCCCGGGAATACACCTGCTATTATACCAAGACGCTGGATGCCCATGCGCCCCTTGCGGTTGACATTTTGTCGGACATGCTGTTCCATTCCAAATTGGACGCGTCTGACATGGAGCTGGAGCGGCAGGTAATCCTTGAAGAAATCAATATGTATGAGGATGATCCGGAAGAACTGGTGCATGATTTGATCATGGAGGCGGCTTATGGTGATAATCCGTTGGGCCGTTCTATTTTGGGGACAAAGGAGCGCCTCTCCGCCATGGACAGCGCATTTATGCGGCGGTATATGGAAACGCATTATACGGCGCGGGACATGGTAATTGCTGTGTCGGGGAATTTTGACGAGGGGCTGTTTGCGCTGCTGGAGCAGGCGTTTGGGCAGCAAGCGCTGCAGGAGAACCTGCCGGCTGTGGAACCCGCAATCCGGCAGACGCGGCGGGTCGTGCGGACGAAGGACACGGAACAGGTGCAGCTGGTGCTGGGGTATGAGGGCATCGATGTGTTGGATGAGGGCGTGTACAGCCTGATGGCGTTCAACAATATTTTTGGAAACGGGATGTCCTCCCGGCTGTTTCAGAATATCCGGGAAAAATTGGGGCTGGCATATTCGGTTTACGCATACCACGCCTCCTATATCGGTGCAGGGATGTTCAACATCAGCGCGGGAATGAGCCTGGAAAATTTTGAAAAGGTTGCGGATTTGATTTTTCAGGAAGTGGATTTGGCGCGGCGTGAGAAGCTGACGGCGGAGGAGGTGGCCGTGGCGAAGGAACAGCTCAAGGGGAATTACATCCTCAGCAATGAAAGCCCGGGCGCGCGGATGCAGGCGGCAGGGCGGTCATTGCTGCTGAACAGGCCCATCTATTCCCAGGAGGAGATTCTTATGCGTATTGAAGCGGTCAGCGTGGATTCCGTGGCGGAAATCATTGACCGGATCCTGCGGCCGGAGACGCTGTGCGCCGCGGTTGTGGGCGCAGTGGAGGAGATTGGTTTTTGAACAGTTGCAGAAAGGGGAGAAGGATGATGAGACGATTGAAAAACTGTGTGTTTTTCCTGGTGGCGCTGCTGGGACTCAACGGTGCGGCTTATGCTTCCGCAGGGGATGTGGCAGGAGACGTTTTGGAAACAGACATCGATACGGAATTTGGCGGCGCTGCAATCCCGTCCTTTGCTATCGGCGGAGAGACTTTAATTGCCGCAGAGGATTTGGGGGCGTATGGATATCATGTGTACTATGATGATCAAATCCGCTGTCTGTTTGTGACTTTTGGAGAAGAGCCCGCTGTGCCGCTTCCCGTTCAAACTGCACCGGAAACAGATATCGGAACGGTCGTTGGGCGCTATTATGAAAGCGACATTCGGGTCTTTATCAACGGCGTGCCCGTGGAAGGGTATGCGTTGGACGGGAAGATGGCAGTCTGTGTGGAAGATTTGGGCGCGGCGCAGGAAGCGGGCGGCGTTTCCCCTTACGGCATGCAGTATTGCTATGATGACGTTCAGAGGAAGCTCTCTTTTTGGAATGCATTTGACAAGCTCCCGCCCAAGGAAGAGCAAAAACAGGCCTGGGTAGCGGAGCGGGAAAATGATATCCTGTCGTCTGATTATGACAGCTGGGAAGGGGATGGGTTTGAACTGGTGCGGTATTCCGTTCATGGAACGCCCCATGGTACCTATGATTATTATGGGCTGTTTTGGGATAACGGTCTGTCAATCGATTTGTTCGAGGTTTTTGATGCGTATGGCCTCCGGGATACCTGGGGACGTGTGCTGGTTCTGCCGGATACAATGGAACTGTCCGGGACGCAGATGTTCTTTTCCGCGGCGGACAGTTTAAACGACACAACCATGAACACACGTTATGTAATGGATTTAAAAATACTGGCGGTCCGGAAGGCAGAATAAAAAGACGGGAGCTCCCCGTCTTTTTTATTGTATTTTTTTCAAAAATTTTTCATGCGCCGCCCGCAGCTCTTTTGCCTTTTCTTCCGGAGCGGTGGGGTTGCAATGCGCCCATGCGCCCGTTTCGGAGGAAGCGTTAAACTTGATTTTGTCCGCCGAGCGCATCGGGGGATAAAACGCGATGTGGAAATGGTGGTAGCTGGTATCTTCGCCGCTGTTGACGGGGTTCTGGTACATGCACATCATGTAGGGGAAGGTGAAGTCAAACAGGCTGTCGAGCGTGCCTGCGGCTTCTTTCAGGGCTCTTGCCAGATTCGTTTTTTCGCCGTCCGTCATGTCGTTCAGATTTTGGATATGCCGTTTGGAGGCGATGTATATCCCGTAGGGATATTCGCAGAAAAACGGCAGGAATACGAGGAAATCTTCGTTCTCAAAGATCACCCTGCTCTTGGCCTTGACCTCGTCCGCCAGCATATCGCACATCAGGCAGCGCCCCGTCTCCTGCAAATGTTCCTTGAAGGAGGCAGTTTCCAGTTCGATTTTTTTGGGGATGACAGAATAGCCGTAAATCTGGCCATGGGGATGGGGCATGGTCACGCCCACCACGTCGCCGCGGTTTTCAAAAATGAACACGTATTTGATGTTTTCGTCCTTGCTGATTTCCGTAAACCGCTCCGCCCATAAATCCACCAGTTCCCGGATATGCGGGACAGGCAGTTCCGGCAGGGTGACGGTGTGTTCGGGGGAGTATAAAATGACTTCGCATTTCCCGTAAGCGGGTTTTGTTTTGTACAGCGCCGTCGCCACGTCGTCCGGCGCGGGCGGGTTTTGGCTTAAGGCCGGGAAATCATTGTCATATTCATAGACCGTAAACCGGTCCGGGACCTTGCCGGAGCCGGGGCAAAACGGGCACCAGTCTTTCGGCATCTGCGGCCGGTTCTGCCGATGTGATGCAATCATCACCCAGTCCTTGATCAAAGGGTTCCAACGTAATTCTGCCATTGCTTCTTACCTCCAAAAAGTTCTTCTATCTATTTTACAGCATCCAGCCATAAGAATCAAGCCAATTCCAGCGTAAAGGTAAATTTTGTGAATTTTGCCTGGCTGCCTTCCTTTGCGCCCGAGCTTTCCGCCCAAAGCTGCTGCTTGTGCAGGTTGATGATGTTTTTCACCATGGAAAGCCCCAGCCCTGCGCCTTTTTTGTCGCTGCTGCGGGACTTATCGGTTTTATAAAAGCGGTCGAAGATGTTTTTCATCTCTTCATCTGAAATGCCGATGCCGAAGTTGCCGATGCTGATATAGGCCTTGCCGTCCGCCGCATAGATTGTAATGGATATTTTCGTATTCTCATAGCTGAATTTGACCGCGTTGTCCAAAATGTTGAGGATGACGCGGCGGATGGCGTCTTTATCCGCGATGACGGTCAGTGTTTCCGCAGTGAAGTGCACATCCAGTTCCAGGTTTTTATCGCTGATTTTTTGCTCCATTTGGATGATACATAACCGCATCAGTTCATTGATATCAAATTTGGAAACGTCCAGCTTATATTCGGACGAATTCATTTTCGTCATTTCCAGCATGTCGTTGGTCATCTTCGTCAGCCGGCGGGTTTCGTCCAAAACGATTTGTAAATACTCCTTCTGCCGTTCAGGCGGGATGGTACCGTCCAAAATGCCCTCCACAAATCCGGAGATGGAGGTCATGGGCGTGCGCAGCTCGTGGGAAACGTCGGAAATGAACTGGGAGCGCATTTCCTCCAGATGCTCCAGGGATGCCGCCATGTAGTTGAAGCTGGAAGCAAGCTGCCCGATCTCATCCGGCGTATTCACCTTCAGCCGCTGGCTGAATTTCCCGGAGGCAATGTTCATGACCGCCCGGTTGATGTCCTTGATGGGCGCAGTGATGCGCCTGGATTGCAGATATACAAATATAAAGGCGAACAGGATGGAAACAATGCAGGAAATCAGCAGCATGTTCATCAGCTCAAATAACGTGTTGTGCATGTTCGGCAGTTGCGTGTTAAAAAACATCCCGCCCGCAATCTGGTTGTTATATTCGATGGGGATACCGACAATGAATACCTTGCTGTCATAGTAGTTCCCGAAATAATCCCTTGTGGAAACGGTGTTTCCGGACAGCACCTCTGTAATCAATCTTGGCGGCACCCGCTTGATATCGCTTGTGGAGGCGTAAACCTCCCCCGTACTGTCGATGACAGTGATGTCGGAATCCAGCAAATGCGCCCAGGAGGCCAGGGTGGAATTGTAAATTTGCTGGGAGCGGAAGTCGTTGCTTTCGATTTGCAGAAGCACCGTCAGGTATTCGATGCTGGATGAAGTCTTGACAGCCAGGTCATATTGGCGTGAGGAGACGTAATTCGTCAGGAATGCAGTCATCGCCACTGAAACCGACGTCATAACCAGCAGCAGAATCGCCACATTCGTCCAGAACAGCCGGTTTAAAATGGATTTAAACAACCTACCTCACCTCGAATTTATATCCAACGCCCCAAACGGTTTTCAGCTGCCAGTTTGCGTCGATGTGCTCCAGCTTTTCGCGCAGGCGCTTGATATGTACATCCACTGTGCGGGAGTCCCCGAAATAGTCAAAGCCCCAAACTTCCTCCAGCAATTGCTCCCGGGTGTAAACGCGGTTTGGATTGGACGCAAGGAAATACAGCAGTTCCAGTTCCTTCGGCGGGATTTCCACCAACTCGCCGTCAATTTTTAGTTCATAATTGGAGATATTCACGCTCAAGTGCGGGTAAACGATCTCTTTGGACGGTTCCGGCTCTTTGGATTCAAACCGCCGCAGCACCGCTTTGATGCGCGCCACCAGTTCCTTTGTTTCAAAGGGCTTGACCATGTAATCGTCTGCGCCCAGCTCCAGCCCCAGCACCTTGTCAAAGGTTTCGCCTTTTGCCGTCAGCATAATGATCGGCACCTCGCTGGTCTTGCGGATTTCGCGGCAGACCTGCCAACCATCCATTTCCGGCATCATCACATCCAGCACGATTAAATCCGGCGTATCGGAGGAGAATTTCTCCAACGCCTGCTTCCCGTTGGAAGCCGTCACGGTGTCAAAGCCGTCCTTTTCCAGATATAAGCGGATCAATTCCACGATATTGCTGTCGTCGTCTACGATCAAAATTTTATTGGCCGACATAAAGCCGCCTCCTTTACCGATGTATTTTATAGTGCTTATTTATTGCATAACTATCCCTATTATATCATATTTACAAAAAATAATAAAGAGGCTTGCGCAAATTGATTTGTTAATATATAATGAACATTGTGAACTTTATTTGAAAGGGCGGTCAGGATGAAATTAGGAATCGTGGGGCTCCCCAACGTGGGGAAGTCCACCTTGTTTAATGCAATTACACAGGCGGGGGCAGAATCGGCGAATTATCCGTTCTGCACCATTGAGCCCAACGTGGGTGTTGTGGATGTGCCGGATGCGCGCATTGACGCGCTGGCGGAGATGTACCATCCGAAAAAGGTGACCAGGGCGTATATTGAATTTGTGGATATTGCGGGGCTGGTCAAAGGCGCATCCAAGGGTGAAGGGCTTGGGAACAAATTTTTGTCCCACATCCGCGAGGTGGATGCCATTATCCATGTGGTGCGGTGCTTTGAGGATGCGAATATCACCCATGTGGACGGTTCCATTGACCCGCTGCGGGATATTGAAACCATCAACCTGGAATTGATCCTTGCAGATTTAGAGGTGCTGGAGCGGAAAATTGACCGCACGAAAAAGGCGATGAAGGGCGATAAAAGCCTTGCGGCGGAGCTGGAGACGCTGGAGCGCGTCAAAGCGGCTTTGGAGGAAGGAAAATCCGCGCGGAGCCTGGTATATACGCCGGAAGAGCTGCTCGTCTTGCGGGACGTGTCGCTGATTTCCCTCAAGCCGGTACTGTATGCCGCCAACGTGGCGGAGGACGATTTTTCCAAGGGCATTGAAAACAACCGGTTTGTACAGCGTGTACAGGAATTGGCCCGGGCGGAGCATTCGGAGGTGATGCCGGTGTCTGCGCGGATCGAGGAAGAGATTGCGCAGTTGGATGCGGATGAAAAGGCGATGTTCCTGGAGGAGCTGGGCATGCAGGAATCCGGGCTGGACCGGCTGATCAAAGCCAGCTATAAGCTGCTGGGGCTCATCAGCTATCTGACGGCGGGCGAACCGGAGGTGCGGGCGTGGACCATCACCGAAGGGACGAAGGCGCCCCAGGCGGCGGGAAAGATCCACTCCGATTTTGAACGCGGGTTTATCCGGGCGGAGGTGGTCGCATACGACGACCTGATGGCCTGCGGCTCTATGGCCGCCGCAAAGGAAAAGGGGCTGGTGCGTTCCGAGGGAAAGGAGTATGTGATGAAGGACGGCGATGTGGTGCTGTTCCGGTTTAACGTATAAAAGGCGGGGGATTCCCCCGCTTTTTAAGTGGTGATTTGTATGCCGCTGTCTGCCGGCTTGCAGATATAGAACACAGGGGCTGCGCTGGCCTGTTCTGTAACCGCGGCCTTTATCCGTTCCGTGAAAGCGTCTACATGGGCGTCGTTCACCAGGCTGAAAATACCCCGCCCGTTGTCCAGCACGCGGCTGCCTTCTGCCAACTCGGTCTGGGCGGCGACGTCGGACAGGATTTTTAAAGCTTTTTCCGATTTCCCGAATAGTGGAAGCAATTCCCTGCCGGATTCATACAGCAATAGCCCGAAATTGGAAAGGGCGGAAGGGCGGGCGCCGCGGAGCGCTTCCGTTGCCCACAGCACCCGCTGGCATTCGTGCAGGGCGAATTCCGCGAAGGGCTTGTAGTCCTGTAAATAGGCGCTGTTTAATTCGATATCGCCTTTTTTCAGGTCTTGTATGGAAGACAACGCAGGCAGCTTCTTTTTTAACAGGTCAAAGCATTTTTCAAATTCGGGCTGTAGATTTTTTGGCTTTTTATTTTCAAAAACAGTGAAAACCAGCTTATAGGTTGGGATTTGAAACCGTATATAGGAATAATCGTAATTTTTGGCGTTGATGAGCATCAGCGTGCCGGCGCGCCCCGCAGCAGAGGCGAGGATCCCCGTTTTGGACTGGTGCTGTTCCCCGTTTAAGGCGCAGGCGCGCAATGCATCTGCCGGCTGTATGGCAGCGTTCGTCATGGCCGCTGCCGCCGCTATGTTTGCGGCGTAAAAAGAGGGGTCGTCGATACTGTGGCGGAACAGCAAATTTGCCCCGCTGAGGGGATATTGACTGTTATTGAGGTTTTCCAGCGTCTTAAAAATGGGGGCTCCCCAGTCTTTTTCTTTGTAAAGGCCCAGCTTGTCAATGTCGCAGGACAGCATCAGGTCGGATTTGGATTCCTGCAATGTAATTGTCGCTTCCCGCGCCGGCCCCAACATGGCATACGTCCCAGCGGAAAGCGCCGTACTGACGGCGAGCCCGCCGAATGGCTGGGCCGGGCCGCCCAATAAGTCCAGGCTTGCACCGGAAAAAAAGACGGAAACCTCTTCCTCGGTACCACCCATACGGCGGACGTATTCATCCTTCAAATCTTTTAAAAGCATCTGCATCAACTCCGCAATTGTTTCAATTATTTTGAACGCATTTGGTTATAAATATGCGCGGGACTGCATACAATGGGACCTGTTGACAAAGTAGACGAAACCGGCTTTTTATGGTAAAATAGAACCATAGGGAGGCGGATTCTATGATGGGACAGAAGAGCGGTCAAATGAAGATATGCATAATTGATTAATAGTTTATAAAGCATATGGAGGAAATACAGATGAAAAAACCGTATATGATCGCAGAAATGGGAGTTAATTTTTATGACACTGCAAAAGCACTTGGAATATCAC
>DVND01000158.1 GCA_018714645.1 Candidatus Avimonoglobus intestinipullorum | reverse complement strand
TGTTTCCATATATGCGCTGCTGGACAGAGACCGGATAACGGCTGCCGTGAAAAGGGTCATGCGCTTGTTTGTGCCCGATGAACGCTGCCGGCAGATTACAGATTATGTGTTGAAAACCAATAATATTTTTTCCACATATATTTATTGCCAACTGTTGGATGCGGCAATCGTCGCCGTCGCGGCAACCATTGTACTGTCGGTTTTGCAGGTGCGGTATGCAATTGTCTTGGGTTTTTTAATCGGCTTTTGTAATTTGATTCCCTATTTTGGAGCAATTATCGGTGTTGTCATGACGATTTTGCTGACATTATTCACAGGCGGATTTTTTAAATGCCTGTGGACGGGCATTTCTCTGCTGGTTTTGCAGCAGATTGATGCAAACTTCATAGGGCCGAAAATCATGGGGAATATGCTGAAGCTGCGCCCGCTTTGGATTATTTTTGCCGTCACGGTGGGCGGCGGGCTGTTCGGCGTACTGGGGATGCTTTTGTCGGTACCGGTATTGGTGGTGCTGAAAATGATTATTGGAGATTATCTGAAAACGGTGGAAAACCGCAGATCAATACAGCAGGAGGAAGAATGATGCAGGATGTTGCAGTGATCGGTGGGGGCGCGTCCGGGCTGGTTGCCGCCATATCCGCTGCCAGAAACGGGGCGCGGGTGACAGTCTTGGAACGCGCTGACCGGGTTGGGAAAAAATTGCTCGCCACAGGAAACGGACGGTGCAATTTTACAAATATAGATGCATCAGAGCAGCATTACCATGGGGCGCATCCTGCGTTTGTGTCGGAGGCTGTCCATGCATTTTGGGTGGAGGAAACCCTTCGGTTTTTTGAAGAACTTGGAATTTTGGCAAGGGTGGAGGAAGAAGGAAAGGTCTACCCATACAGCGGGCAGGCTTCGGCGGTTTTGGACGTATTGCGGATGGAAGCGGAACGGGTTGGCGTGCAGGTTCGATGCGGGTTTGAAGCGCGCCTGATTCAACCGGGCCGCAAAGGCTTTTGCATTGAAAGCTACGACGGGCAGAAAGTGTTTGCCGATAAAGTGGTTGTGGCGGCGGGGGGAAAAGCGTCGCCGAATCTGGGATCAAACGGCAGCGGGTACCCGATGTTGGAACGGCTGGGACACCGCGTGACGGCGCTGTATCCGGCGCTGGTACAGATCAAGACGGATCCTGAATATGTAAAGGGCTTAAAGGGGATTAAATTTAACGGGACGGCGGTATTTTATGTACATGGGACAGAAGCCGCCCGGGAAACGGGAGAAATCCTGTTTACGGAATATGGTTTGTCCGGCCCGCCGATATTCAAGCTGTCCCGGCTGGCTTCTGTCCATAAGGATTGTGAAATTGTTTTGGATATCATGCCGGAATATGACATGGAGCAGATCCTTGCTTTATTGAAGGCACGGAAAACGCCCCAAAAAACGCTGGAAACCTATCTGGTTGGGATGCTGCATAAAAAACTGGCGCTGCTTTTGTTAAAATCCTGCGGCATGGCGCCCTTGTCAAGGATGTCGGATACGCTGTCGGATGCAGCGCTTTCGAAGATCGCGGCGCAAATCAAGGGATGGCGGTTTCAAGTCCGCGGAACCATGTCCTGGAACAATGCCCAGGTGACGGCCGGCGGCATTGACGTGCGGGATGTGGATGCAAAAACCTTTGAATCCAAGCTGGTGCGGGGGCTGTATATCACCGGCGAACTGCTGGACATTGACGGCGACTGCGGCGGCTATAATTTGCAGTGGGCGTGGTCGTCCGGGTTTTTGGCGGGAGCTGCGGCGGCGCAGGGAGGTTCGGAATGCTGAGGGTACACAATATCAAAGTGCATCCGCCGAATGTGTTAAATTTAGAACAGATTTCCAAAACCGGCGGGATCCCGGCAGAGAAAATCCGCGCATATAAAATCAGCAGGCAGGCGGTGGATGCGCGGCGGAAGAATGACGTCCACATGGTGTATTCCGTAGATGTGGAAGCAGAGGAGGAACAGCGGTATGTTTCCCCAAAGGCGGCTTTGGTGAAGGAACAGCGCTATGTGCCGCCGGAAGGACGGACGCTTTCAAAGCGCCCGCTGGTCGTCGGGAGCGGGCCGGCGGGATTATTTTGTGCGTTGATGCTGGCATACGGCGGCCATGCACCCATTGTGATTGAGCGAGGGTACGATGTTGATAAACGGCGGGGCGCCGTACAACGGTTTTGGGAAACAGGTGTGTTGGACGAGCAGTCCAATGTACAGTTTGGTGAAGGCGGCGCCGGGACGTTTTCCGATGGGAAGCTGACGACGGGTATCAGAGATATCCGGTGCCGCAGGGTGCTGGAGGAATTCTGCCGCTTTGGGGCGGGGGAAGAGATTTTATATCAGGCAAAACCGCATATCGGTACCGACAGGCTTATATCCATCGTAAAGAATATGCGTTTGGAGATTGAGCGGCTCGGCGGCGTGTTCCGGTTCGGACACAAGCTGGTTGGAATACGGCAGCGGAATAATAGGGTTGCCGGCGCTGTGATTGAGCAGCAGGGCAGTACGTATGAATTAGAGACGGAGGATGTCGTCCTCGCCATTGGGCACAGTGCGCGGGATACCTTTGAGATGCTTTTGGATGCCGGGGTGTCGATGGAGCAGAAGGCGTTTTCTGTCGGGGTTCGGATCGAGCATCCGCGGGAAATGATCGACCGGATACAGTACGGCCCGGCGCACATTTACTATGGGGCGGCGGACTATAAATTGGCGGCGCATCTGCCGGAAGGCCGCGGCGTATATACCTTTTGCATGTGCCCGGGCGGGCAGGTGGTTGCCGCCGCGTCGGAGCGGGGCTGCGTTGTTACTAATGGTATGAGCTATGCCGCCCGCGATGGAACCAACAGTAATGCCGCTGTGCTGGTGGGCGTTACGCCGGAGGATTTTGCGAATGGGCATCCGCTGGCAGGCGTGCAGCTTCAGCGGGAGATTGAACAGGCGGCGTTCCGGGCTGCCGGAGGGACTTATAGAGCGCCGGCGCAGATGGTGGGAACTTTTTTGGGCCAAAGTACGTCTAACTATAAGCATACGGTTTTTCCTACATATTTGCCCGGCGTGGAATGGTGTGGATTTGACGCGGTTTTTCCGTCATTTATTACCGGCGCTTTAAAAACGGGTATTTTAGCCCTTGACCGGAAAATGCACGGATTTGCAGATAAAAATGCCGTCCTGACAGGGCCGGAAACCAGGAGTTCTTCGCCTGTGCGGATTTTACGGGACGCGGACACATTGCAGGCGCGGCTACAAGGGCTATACCCTTGCGGAGAGGGTGCCGGGTATGCCGGTGGAATCATGTCGGCCGCAGTGGACGGTATCAGGGTATTTGAAGCGATACTTAGGAGGAATGAACATGTTAAAAGGAATTAACCCAATTTTGACGCCGGATTTATTGAAAATCCTGATGGAGATGGGGCACGGGGATGAAATTGTCATATCGGATGGCAATTTCCCGGCTGCTTCCCTTGCAAAACGGCTGGTGCGTCTGGACGGCGTGCAGGCCCCGGAAGTGCTGGACGCCGTCTTGAGCGTCATGCCGTTGGATCAGTATGTAGACAAGCAGGTGGCGCTGATGGAAGTCTGCGAAGGGGATACGGTTGTTCCCGTGATTTGGGATACCTATAAGGAGATTATCAAAAAATATGAACCGGAAGCGGGTATCGAACACATGGAGCGGTTTGCGTATTATGAGCGGGCGAAGCAGGCGTTTGCAGTGGTTTATACGTCGGAAAAAGCACAGTATGCAAATGTCATCCTGAAAAAGGGATGCGTTATTGAATAGAAAGGAATGAGTGACATGAAAAAAATGATTGCGGGGATATTGGCGGCGCTGTGCGTCGCATCGGCAGGCGCCGCGAATGCTGCGGATACGGTAACAATCCGGGTGGATGGGGAAGAACTGGCTTTAGAAGAGCCGGCATTCCTCGAAAATGACCGGACGCTGGTGCCGCTGCGGGGCGTGTTTGAGGCAGTCGGGGCGCAGGTGATGTGGGATCAGGACAGCAAGACGGTTGTGGTGACCCAAAATCAAGAGGATGCGCTTACAGTGATTGTGGTACAAATTGACAGCAAGAATGCGTTTGTGGGGGAAGAGCAGAAGGAACTGGACGTCCCGGCAACGCTTGTGAATGATACGACTTATGTCCCGCTCCGTTTTATTCTGGAGGAACTGGGCAACAGCGTGACGTGGGATCAGGAAACCAAAACGGTGGATATTACAACCGCATAAAAAAGACTGCCTGAGGCAGTCTTTTTTTATTGCATCAAGAAAACCACGCGATAGTCGCGTGGTTGGATAGAGGTTAACCGATGAGTAAAATCCTCCTCATGTGTTAAGATAAAAGTGACCTGCCAGTCACCGATAAAACACATGAGGAGGATTTATGTATGAAAAAAGAAAGTATAACCACCAATAGTTTAGCACATACAAAATGGAATTGCAAATATCACATAGTGTTTGCGCCGAAATACCGGCGGCAGGTGTTTTTCGAAGAAAAACGCCTGGAAATCAGAGAAATATTAAGGCAGTTATGTCAATGGAAAGGAGTAGAAATCATAGAGGGAGAAGTGTGTCCAGATCATATACATATGCTGGTGAGTATCCCGCCCAAAATGAGCGTTTCGGGGTTTATGGGGTATTTAAAAGGAAAAAGTGCATTGTTAATCTATCAAAAGTGGGGTAATATGAAGTTTGCGTACCGAAACCGCGAGTTTTGGTGCAAGGGATATTACGTAGACACCGTGGGGAAGAACACAAAAGCAATCAAAGAGTACATATCAGGACAATTAAAACGGGATAAGGAAAGTGATCAAATCAGTCTGTTCGACCCACGGGACCCATTTATGGGTAGTAAGTAACAAATGCATGGCTGGCAGGCCAATAAAA